>DATCKS010000499.1:0-2233 GCA_036562265.1 Thermodesulfobacteriota bacterium
CCTCGTTGAGCGTGATCGCGACGACGCTCGGGTCGTCCCCGGCGGTCGCCCCGAGCATCTCGGCGAGGGGGCCGCGGCCGTCGCCCCAGGCGTTGCGGCTGCAGTCCGAGCCGGGCGTGAAGCCGGCGTCGCCCCCCGTCCAGCCGGCCTTGCCGAAGCCGCTCTGCACGTTCCAGTGCAGGATCTTGAAGGTCTCGAGCGAGTCGGAGCCGTCGGGACGGCCCGGCTCCTCCTGCGGCGCCAGGGCCGACGCCGGCGGCGTCACCGCATCCCCGGCCGCGCCGCCGCACGCCGCGGTCAGGAGCGCCGCGGCGGCGGCGACCGCCGCCCGCGCCCTCCAGGACCTCGTGCGCATCCCCTCCTCCCGTCCGGACACCCCGTGGGCCGGACGACCAAGCCCTTCTGCAGTCGACGTGCCCGGGCGATCGGATCGTGAGGGAGCGCACGCAAGGGCGCGCCAAGCGGCCGACGGCCGGTACGGACGCCGGCCGGATGGCGGAGGTCTCCGGCGAGACGGGGTACGAGGCTGCGACAGGCGGTTACGGAAGGGAACTGGGGACGCTGGGGGACGACGTGGCGGGGAGCGTACGGGGCGAGGCGGACTTCGCCGCCCGGGGTCCGGTCAGGTCGTCACGACGGTCCGGCCGCGGCGACCCATCGGCCCGGCGCCGGTGCTGCGCGGCGCCGGGCCGGGGTCGGGCCGCTCCGTCCGCCGCGGCGGGCGTCACGGACACAGGAAAGGCCCGACCCCCCTTGCAGGCTACGCCCCGACCGGACGGACGGCCGCGGCCTCGACGACGCGCTTCTCGACCACGTCCCAGTCGATGTTCTGGAAGAAGGCCTCGATGTACTTGCCCCGCTCGGCCGGCTTGTAGTCGAGGAGGAACGCGTGCTCCCAGACGTCCATGACGAGCAGCGGCTTGAAGGACACCGGCACGCCGTCCTGGTGCAGCGTGACCCACTGGTTCGTCACGCGGCCGCTCACCGGGTCCTGGTAGAGGATCGCCCAGCCGACCCCGCGCATGGCGCCGACGGCCTTGAAGTCCTTCATCCAGTTGTCGAGCGAGCCGAAGGTGGCGTTGATCGCGGCGGCCGTCTTCGAGGACGCGTTCGGCAGGCCGGTCCCGTCCTTCTTCATGTTCTCGAAGTAGTACTCGTGCAGGATCATCCCGCTGTACTCGAAGCCGAGCCGGCGGGTGATCTCGGCGTAGGCGGGGTTGGTGGCCGACGCCTGCCCCTTCTCGAACATCTCGCAGAGCTGTTCGGTGAGGAGGTTCGTGTTGGTCACGTACCCCTTGTAGAGGCCGAAGTGCATCTCGAGCGTCTGGTCGGAGATGCCCTTGAGGCCGCTCAGCTTGAACTCGCGAGGCTTGTACGCCTTGGACGTCACAGGTAGCGCCATGCTGGTCCTCCGAGGGGTATCTGGTTGGTCATCCCTGGCAAAGCTCTCATGCTAGCGCGGCCGGCGCGTCCGAGAGGTCCTCGAGCAGCGCCTGGCGCGTCGCGGCCGACAGCACGGTCCGGTGCGAGTAGCGGGGGTGCTCCGTGACGAGCGCCGCCTCGGCGCCCGACCGGAGCGCCGCCACGGCCGACGGGGTGAGGCGGAACTTGAGGTACTCGACCGCGGCCAGGCGGTCGTCGGCGCCGTGGTTGGGGATGGTCTGCGCCTTGATCCGCTCGCGCCCCACCTCGAGGACGACCATGTCGCGCAGCCCGACGAGCGCGTTCAGGACCGCCACGATCTGCGACGAATCGGGCACCTCGACGAACATCGTCGCCACCAGCTCGCCGGTGTCCGGGATGAGGTCGTTGTAGACGGCCACCTCCTCGGCGATCTTCTCCGGCTCGGTGATCCGCTCGACCCGGCACATCTCCTGGATCTGGAACTTGATCGTCTGCCGGTCCTCGAAGACGAAGCTCACACGGTCGCCCACCGGCACCCGGCGGGGCTTCTTGTGCTCGATGATCATGGCGCGGAAGGCGGCCCGCCTGGGCTCGTACTCCGCGGGCGGCGTGATGTCGGCGAGGGTCAGCTTCTGCATGGGCATATCCTCCAACGGCTCGGCGCCATCGTCCGCTCCGGGCGGGCAACGCGCGGCCTTTGGGTCCGCGGGGCTTCGCTCTCGCGCCCCGCGACCTGCGGCGCCTCGCCTCTCGAAGGCCGGCTCCCGCCGGCCTCTCCGGCGGCTTTCGCGCCGACGCCTAGACGGTCATGGCGGCACGCCGCCGGCTC
>DATCKS010000502.1:0-1688 GCA_036562265.1 Thermodesulfobacteriota bacterium
GCGCCGAACTCCTCGGTGACCGGGTTCCAGGCGGTGCTCGTGACGAACCCGAGGCCGAACGTCCGGAGCGCCGGCCAGGCTCCCACGACGAGGGAGACGATGATCGCGAGGAGCGTCACGAGGAGCAGGAAGGCGAAGCCCTGCGTCGTGCGGAGGAAGGCGGCGTCGGCCAGCCCCTGGAGGCCGCCGCGCCGGGTCGTCGCCACGTCGATCATGGACGCCTCCGCCTCACCCGCGAGGTCCGGGCACGAGACGACGCGAGGCCGCCAGCGCGGCCCCGCGCCCGATCGTCACCGCGGCACGCGCCGCGGCTAGTTCTGGCCGGACGTGGACCAGATCGGCTGGCCATCGGGTCCCTTGATCTGCTCCCGCCACAGCGTCTCCACCTGCGCCACGACCGAGTTCGGCATCGGGACGTAGTGCAGCTCCTCGGCCATCGAGTCGCCGTTCTCGTAGGCCCACGCGAAGAACTTGAGGACCTCGCGCGCCGTCTCCGGCCGCGCCTGCTGCCGGTGCATCAGGATGAACGTGGCGCCGGTGATCGGCCAGGCGCCCTTCGCCGGCAGGTCGGTGAGGATCACGCCGAAGCCGGGCGTCCCCTTCCAGTCGGCGCCGGCGGCGGCGGCCTGGAAGCTCTCGGCCGTCGGGCGGACGAACTCGCCCGCCCGGTTCTGCATGAGCCCGTAGGCGAGCTTGTTCTGGAGCGCGTAGGCGTACTCCACGTAGCCGATCGCGCCGTTGATCCGCTGGACGTAGGAGGCCACGCCCTCGTTCCCCTTGCCGCCCACGCCGGTCGGCCACTGCACCGCGGTCCCCTCGCCGACCTTCGCCTTCCACTCCGGACTCACCTTCGACAGGTAGTTCACGAAGATGAACGTCGTGCCGGAGCCGTCGGAGCGGTGCACGACGGTGATCGCGCGGTCGGGGAGGGGGAGGCCCGGGTTGAGCCGGGCGATGGCCGGGTCGTTCCACTTCTTGACCTTCCCGAGGAAGATGTCGGCCAGGAGCGAGCCGCTGAGCTTCAGCTCCCGAGCCTCGACGTCCTTCAGGTTGACGACCGGCACGACGCCGCCGAGCACGGTCGGGAACTGGACGAGGCCCTCCTTGTCGAGCTGCTCGGCCCCGAGCGGCGCGTCGGTCGCGCCGAAGTCCACCGTCCTCGCGATGATCTGCCGGATGCCGCCTCCGGAGCCGATCGACTGGTAGTTGAGGCCGACGCCCGTCTTCGCCCTGTAGGCCTCGGCCCACTTGGCGTAGATCGGGAAGGGGAAGGTCGCGCCGGCGCCGGTGATGTCCACGGCGTGTGCGGCCGTCCCGGTGAGGAGCATCGCGGCGCTCGCAAGGGCGAGGAGCCCGGTTGCACGGCGGGCAACGGTCTGCATCGGTTCAATGCCTCCTTGACTGGTGTGGGGGCGTCCTTCGGTCCCCACCAGGGAAACCGACCGGCGTAATGGAGCCGTGGCAGAACCGTGACCGGACGATGAAATGCTCGCGGCGGGCCGTGACACGGGCGGCTGCCCCGCAAAGGCCACGGGCCCGCCGGGGAGGGCCGCGCCGTCGATCAGGCGGCCTCCCGAGGCGGCACGAACTTGTAGCCGACCCCGCGCACGGTGACGATCAGCTTGGGGTCGGCCGGGTTCTCCTCGATCTGCGCGCGCAGGCGCTTGATGTGGACGTCCACCGTGCGC
>DATCKS010000510.1:0-3839 GCA_036562265.1 Thermodesulfobacteriota bacterium
CCTCGTGGCGACGTACCACGTGACCTACCTGGTCAACTCGGCCGCCCACTTCTGGGGGTACCAGACGTACCGTTCGGGCGACCGATCGCGCAACAACTGGTGGGTGGCGCTCCTGGCGTACGGCGAGGGGTGGCACAACAACCACCACGCCTTCCCCTGGTCGGCTCGCCACGGGCTGCGCGTGTGGGAGGCGGACGTCTCCTACGCCTTCATCCGCGCCTGCCGGCTCCTCGGGCTGGTCACGAAGGTCCACGTGCCGTCGGCCGAGCGCCGGCGCGCGCTCGCGCTCGCGGGCGAGACCGCCATCCTCGAATCGGCGGCCGAGATCGTGGCTCCTCGCGGTCCGAGCGACGCTCCCGCCTGAGACCCGGACGACGGCAACGAACGATCCGGGGTCGGGTCTCCGCGTTGCCCGACGAGGGCAACGCGACGAGACCCGACCCCGGTGTGTGGCGTCGCGGCGAGGGAGGCTACCCCCGCTGCTCGACGGGGACGTAGTCGCGGCGGGAGGGGCCGAGGTAGATCTGGCGAGGCCTCGCGATCTTCTGCTCCTTGTCGAGGAGCATCTCCTCCCACTGCGCGATCCAGCCCGAGGTCCGCGGGATGGCGAAGAGCACGGTGAAGAACTCGGGCTTGAAGCCCATCGCCTCGTAGATGAGCCCCGAGTAGAAGTCGACGTTCGGGTAGAGCTTCCGCTTGATGAAGTAGTCGTCCTGCAGCGCGATCCGCTCGAGTTCGACCGCGATCTCGAGCAGCGGGTTCTTGCCCGTCACCTCGAAGACCTCGTCGGCCACCCGCTTGATGATCCGCGCCCGCGGGTCGTAGTTCTTGTAGACGCGGTGGCCGAAGCCGAAGAGCCGCCCCTCGCCCCCCTTCACCCGCTTGACGAACTCGGGGACGCGGTCCTTCGAGCCGATCTCGCGCAGCATCTTGAGGACCTCCTCGTTCGCCCCGCCGTGCAGCGGCCCGTAGAGGGCGGCGATGGCGGCGGCGATGGCCGAGTAGGGGTCCGGATGCGACGAGCCGACCGAGCGCATGGCGTGCGTCGAGCAGTTCTGCTCGTGATCGGCGTGGAGGATGAAGAGGACGTCGAGCGCGCGCTCGAGGACCGGGTGAGGCCGGTACTTCACCTCGGTCATCTTGAAGAGCATGTTGAGGAAGTTGCCGGTGTACGAGAGGTCGTTGTCCGGGTACACGTAGGGCAGGCCGCGGGTGTGGCGATAGGTGAAGGCGGCCAGCGTGATCATCTTCGCGATCAGGCGGTGCGTCTGGATGCGGCGATTGGCGGCGTCGAAGATGTTCTTCGCGTCCGGATAGAACGTGGAGAGCGCGCCGACCGTCCCGAGGAGCATCCCCATCGGGTGTGCGTCGTACCGATAGCCTTCGATGAACCGCTTGATGTTCTCGTGGACGATGGTGTGGTGGGTGATGTGATAGGTCCACTCGTCGAGCTGCGAGCGGGTCGGTAGCTCACCGTGGATGAGGAGATAGGCGACCTCGAGGTAGGTGCTCTTCTCGGCGAGCTGCTCGATCGGGTAGCCGCGGTATTCGAGGATCCCCCTGTCGCCGTCGATGTACGTGATCCGGCTGATCGTCGACGCCGTGTTGGTGAAGGCGGGATCGTACGTCATCAGGCCGAAGTCGTCGTCCTTCACCTTGATCTGCCGGAGGTCCATCGCCCGGATGGTGTTGTGGAAGATCGGGATCTCGTAGGTCTTCCCGGTGCGGTTGTCGGTGATCGTGAGCGTGTCCTTGGCCATCGTCTGCTCCCATCCCCTCGTGTGTGTGTGCCGCGGGCCATGCGGCGTGTCCACGGCGGCCTGCCGAGGGCCGGCCGTGGGGGGCACCCGAAGGAGACTGAAGGCTCCTCGGGGGACGCGATCGGCGTCGGCCAGATTGTACCCGGTGGCTGGCCGGATCTCGACCGTCGCGAAACCTGGTTTTTCTGGCGGCGCACCGTGAGGACGCGGTCCGCCGCGCGCCTCAGCGCTGCCGGGGGACCAGCGCCGAGATCCGCCGTGCGAGGTCCACGTCCTTCTGCACCACGCCGCCGGCCAGGTGCGAGTAGAGGGTGATCCGGACGAAGTGGTACTCGTGGATCTCGATGTTGGGGTGGTGATCGACCGCCTCCGCGGCGCCCGCGACCCGGTTCACGAACGCGATCGCCTCGCGGAAGGTGTCGAAGCGGAAATCCCGATAGATCCGGTCCCGCTCCACGATCCACTGCGGCTCGTCCGCGAGGGCGCGGTACGCCGCTTCGGGCGCGAGACGCCGGTTGCCGGGGTCCGCCGCGCCCGTCACCGGAGCCCGATTTCCTCGAGCACGCCGGTGTCGAGCGACGCCGAGACGATGCGGTGGTTGTTCGTGTCGGCCACGAAGAGCCGTCCGCCCGCGACCGAGACGCCCTGCGGCTCCGCGAGCCCGCCGGGGCGCCCCTCGGCGCGCGACGGCGCACCGATGCCGAGCCAGCTCGTCACCGATCGCGTGACCGGGTCGAGCCGCTTGACCTTGTGGTTGTAGGTGTCCGCGAGGTAGAGGACCCCGCCGGCCCACGCGAGCCCCTGGACGTGCTGGAGTCGTACCTCGGCGCCGGTGCCGTCCACGTCGCCGAACTCGAAGAGCCCTTCGCCGACCAGCGTGCGGACCTGGCCCGCGCCGTCGAGGTCGACGGCGCGCACGGCCGACGCCTCGCTGTCGGCGACGTAGAGGACGCGGCCGTCGGTCGCGAGGCCGGACGGCTGGTTGAAGCCGGCCTGCTCGCGCGGGCCGTCGACGAGCCGCTCGTGGCCCGTGCCGGCGAAGTGCTCGAGGCGATCGGTGCCGTCGAGGGCAAGCCGCCAGATCTGGTGGCACCCGGCCATCGCGAGGTAGAGCCAGCCGTCCGCCGCCAGGCAGTCCCAGGGGGAGTTGAGCGCCGTCTGCCGCGCGGGGCCGGACGGCCGCACCGGGCCGATCTGCTGCCGGCCGGTGCCGGCCACGGTTTCGACGACACGGGTGCCGAGGTGCAGGCGGCGGACCGCGTGGTTGCCGGTCTCGACCACGTAGAGATGCGGGCCGACCAGGGCGAGCCCCTGCGGCTCGTGGAAGCGGGCCCGCTCGAAGGGCCCGTCCTCGAACCCCGGCTCGTCGGCGCCTCCGGCCTCGTCGAGGAGGCGGCCCGACTGGTCCGCCACGACGATCCGGTGGCGGCCGGTGTCGCTCACGAAGAGCCGGTTGCCGTCCGGCTCCGCGAGGAGCTTGCCGGGAAAGCGCAGGGCGGTGCGGGAGAGCGCCGTCCCGCCGGAGCGGGGGGTGATGGTGAGGGAGAACGGCTTCGGGCCGGCCGCGAGGTGCCCCGCCGCCCGCGCCTCGTCGACGAGGCGAGCGATGTACTGCCTGAGCAGCGGACCGTGCCCCTCGCCGCTCACGCCGCCCACGACGTAGCCCTGCGGGTCGACGAGGACGAGGGTCGGCCAGGCCCGCACCCCGTAGCGCTGCCAGATCGCGAAGTCGGCGTCGTTGACGACCGGGTGGGTGACGCGGTGGCGGGCGACCGCTTCGACGAGACTCGACGACTCGCGCTCGTTGGGAAACTTCGCCGAGTGGACGCCGACGACCACCAGCGCGTCGCCGAACTCGGCCTCGAGCGCCTCCAGCTCCGGGAGGACGTGCAGGCAGTTGATTCAGCCGGACGTCCAGAAGTCCAAGAGGACCACCCGGCCGCGCAGCGCCGCCATCGTGAGCGGCCGGTCGACGTTGACCCACTCGCGTCCGGCCGGGAACTCCGGGGCCCGCACGCGCGGCTCCGGCAAGGACATCGGCGCCTCCTCGCGCTCCGTTCGGGACATCCTAGCTCACCG
>DATCKS010000516.1:0-3047 GCA_036562265.1 Thermodesulfobacteriota bacterium
CCTATTTAGTTTTCAAAGACCAGCTCTGTGGCCGTCGAGGGCCTCGCTGCCGCGAGACTACATCGCGAGGCAGCGACCGACAACTCTACGAACCGCGGGGGAGTTTGTCAACCCCCCCACCCTCTCCTCCCGTCGCGCGCGAGGCCCAACGCCCACCAGGCACGACGAAAGACGCCGACCGTCGCCAGGGGCGACGGCGGACGGAGCGCGTATCCGAAGGTGAGTTCGGGAGCCGGTCGACCCGGCCAGCACTCAGAGGAACTTGAAGATTACCAAAGGACGTCAGAGGCGTCAAGGGAGGCGGGCCCCCGTCACCCGGGCCTGGCGCCTCTCCATCGACCCGGGATCTTATCTCGTTACCGGCCCCTCCATCAAGGGAAATCGGGCCCTGGCACCTGCCCTCCCCCCTTGACCGCTATCACTATACATATGTGCCCCAATAATGTCAAGTGTCAAGGGGCGGCCCGCGTCGAGGGGTGGCCTAGCCCCGCGACCGGACGCGGACCCGGCGGAACCGGCGCTTGCCTACCCGGATCAGGTACTCGCGGCCTGCCGCCACCTCCGGCTCCCCGGTCACCCGCTCCCCGTCCAGGGACACGGCTCCCTGGCCGAGCATGCGCCGGCCCTCCGAGTTGGAGTCGACGAGCCCCGCCTTCACGAGCAACACCGGAAGCCTCACGCGGTCCCCCTCGACCTCCACCTCGACCGTCTCGACCTCGTCCGGGACGCCGCGCGCCCGGTGCACCCGGTCGAACTCCGCGGCGGCCCGCTCGGCCGCTTCCCGGCTCGTGAACCGGGCGGCAAGCTCGATGGCAAGCGCACGCTTGGCGTCGCGGGGGTTGAGCCGACCCGCCGCCATCTCCTCGCGCATCCGCGCCTGCTCGGCGGCCGGCACCTCGCTCAGCAGCTCGTAGTACCGCACCATGAGCTCGTCGCTGATCGACATGACCTTGCCGAAGATCTCCTCGGCCGGCTCGTCGATGCCGATGTAGTTGCCGAGCGACTTGCTCATCTTCTCGACCCCCCGGATGCCCTCGAGGAGGGGGGTCGTCATGATGACCTGCGGCTCCTGGCCGTACTCGCGCTGCAGCTCACGGCCGACGAGGAGGTTGAACTTCTGGTCGGTCCCGCCGAGCTCCACGTCGGCCCTGAGCGCGACCGAGTCGTACCCCTGCATGAGCGGGTAGAGGAACTCGTGGATGCTGATGGGCTGCTGCGTCTCGAACCGCTTCTTGAAGTCGTCGCGCTCGAGCATGCGGGCGACGGTGTACTTCGCCGCGAGCCGCACGACGTCGTACGCCGAGAGGGCGCCGAGCCAGGTGGAGTTGAAGGCGATCTCGGTCCGCTCGGGGTCCAGGATCTTGAAGATCTGCCGCCTGTAGGTCTCGGCGTTGGCCTGGACCTCCTCCCGGGTGAGCGGTCGCCGGGTCTCCGACTTGCCCGTCGGGTCGCCGATCATGCCGGTGAAGTCGCCGATGAGGAAGATCACGTGGTGGCCGAGCCGCTGGAACTGCCGCAGCTTGTTGAGCACGACCGTGTGACCCAGGTGGAGGTCGGGCGCCGACGGGTCGGCGCCGAGCTTCACGCGCAGCGGCCGTCCCTCGGCGCGGCTCCGCTCGAGCTTCGCCACGAGGTCCGCCTCGGGGATGATCTCGACGGTGCCGCGGCGCAGCTCGGCGAGCTGCTCGGCCACCGGGCGGAACGCCGTACGGGTCAACGTGTCGCCTCCGTGAAGATGACGCCGGCCTCCGTGACGACCGCGCCGAGCGTCAGGTCGTGCGGCTCGCGGGGGATGGCGTCGACGAGCTGCAGTCCGTAGCCGAGCCCGGCGAGCCGCGTGGGCGCAAGGCCGGCCACGGTCCGGTCGTAGTAGCCGGCTCCGTAGCCCAGCCGCATCCCCGATCGGTCGTAGGCGATCCCGGGGACGACGACGAGGTCGATCGCCTCGAGGGGGACCTCGGGGTGCCTCGCGGGGTCGGGCGACGGGATGCGGTATCGGCCCCTCGGCAGGAGCGCCTCGGGGTCGTCCACGGCGTGGAACGAGAGCCGCGGCCGTCCTGGCGTGACGAGCGGATAGACGACGGTGACGCCTCGCGAGGCGAGCGCGGCATGCGCCCGTCCCGTCGGCAGCTCGGCGCCGATCGCCGCGTAGAGGGCGACCACGCGCCGCGAGCCGACGTGGGCCACCAGCGCCGCCTGCGCGGCGTCGGCCAGCCGGCTTGCGTCCTGCGGCGCGAGCGCCGCCCTCGCGGCCAGCAGACGCCGCCTGAGCGTCTCCTTAGCGTCCCGCGCGTCGATGGTAAAGGTCCCCCGCGTGTGCCGTGTGGGCGGTCGCGTATGAACCTGCGCGATCAGGTGGGTGCCGGAGGGCCGCGTTAGGCTTCCTGCTCGATGCGGTGCAGGCCTGCTCACAGCGGCGACGCGTCCAGGCTCCCTCGGTGTGGATCAATGGCTCAACGGATCAGCGCCCATCACGGGCACCGCAGGGGAATCGTGTATCGATCACGCCGACCAGGCGCTCGACCCGCGCCCGCTCGGCGAACAGCTCCTCCGCGACGTTGAGCGCCGTCAGCAGCGCGAGGCTCGACGGCGAAGCGGTCATGGCCCCGCGTCCGGCCTCCTCGGCCTTCCGGCGCACGTACTCGACGATCGCCCTCAGGTGGTCGGGCTCGAGGTCGGTCTTGAGCACCAGCGTCTGCCCGAGGAGGCTCACCTCCACCCCGCGCGCCATCTCAGGCGCCGCCCACCGCGAGGACGACCGCGTCGACGTCGGCCAGGATGGCGTCGAGCCGCGCCTTGAGCTCCTGGCGCTCGCGTCCTGCGCGTCCGATCTCGGCCCTCAACCGCTCGACCTCGCGCTCGAGCCGCTCGCGCTCGGCGAGCAGCGCCTCGACGCGCGCCTCCAGCCGGTCGAGCGGTGTGACGGAACCGACAGCGTCGGCCGATCGCGACATGGCTGGATCGTAGTCGGCGAGTCGGGGGCGCGTCAAGCCGAGGGACGGCTCGCCGGCCCGGCCGCGCTCGACGCCGATGCCGTCCGGCTAGCC
>DATCKS010000525.1:0-5257 GCA_036562265.1 Thermodesulfobacteriota bacterium
GCCCAACTCCGCGGCGCGCCAGCCGTTATTCCTCGGTAGCTCAATGGTGGAGCAAGCGGCTGTTAACCGCAAGGTTGCAGGTTCGAGTCCTGCCCGAGGAGCCATTTCGTAGTCGCCGCGAAGCCCGCCCGACCGAGCGTCGGGCGGGCTTTCGCGTGTCCGGCGGCGCGGTCCCCCCGGGAGCCCTCCCGAGCGTCGCCGGCGATCCTCGAGCTCACCTTCGCCCGCGCGGCCGGGGCGGAGGCTCCTCGACCAGTCCACGCGGACGCGCGATCGCGCGGTCCCGGCCCGCGGAGATCGCGTCGAGGAACGCGCGAGCCTCCTCGAGGCGTCGCGCGTCGAGCGCGTAGAGCACCTCCCGGCCGCGCCGCTCGTGCGTGACCAGGCCGGCGCCCTCGAGGACCTGCAGGTGCTTCACGATCGCCTGTCGGCTGACCTTCGCCCCGTAGGAGAGTGCGGTGGCCGACAGGGCTCCGCCGGCCCTCAGCCTGGTCACGACCGAGAGCCGCGTGTCGTCGCCGAGCGCGAAGAAGAGGTCGGCGATCGTCCGCTCAGCTCGCCTCGACATACCTCTTGATGTTCTCCGCCTGGGCGGCCCAGCCTCCCTCGTTCATGCGGAAGGCCCGCTCACGCCGGTGCGGCGGCACCCTGTCGAACCCGGACTCCACGATCGTGAGGCGCGTCCCCTCGGCGACCGCCTCGAGGCGGAACTCGACGAGCGTCGTCGGCTCGTGCTCGGGGTCGGCTTCGGCGTCGATGCCGTAGGGGATCCAGCGGAAACTGAAATAGCGCTCGGGCTCGATGCGCTCCACCGTGCAGAACACGATGCTCCCGTCGGGAAACTTCACCTTCGACGGCGGAAGACCGAGGCGCTTCTGGTGCTCGATGATGGCGGCCTCGTCGATCCGCTCGTCGAAGGTGCCGGTGATCGTCCGGCCTTCCGCGAAGGCGCCCTCGAGCTTGACCCCGAACCAGCGTCCGAACTCCTCGGCGTCGGCGATGGCACGCCAGACGCGCGACACCGGCGCGCGCAGGATGACCTGCTTCTCGATGCTGTCGAATGCCGTCATGTGCAACCTCCTGGTAGCACATTGCCGGAAGTCGGCGTAATGTGCAACCGATTTGTTGCATGTCGGCAACGACGCGGCGTGCCGCCGGGCGGGCGGGCGTCCGGCATCGCGGTGCACCGGAGGCTCGAGTCCCCGCGCCGCGAAGCGGCGCGGCACGGCGCGCGACGTCGAGGTGGCCTTCCGGCGGAAGTTGGTGTCGGCCGTCACGACGAGGGGGCGTCCTGTGTGCTCGCCGCGAGGACGATGGGCCGCGCGAGGGCGTCGCCGGCGCGCGACCTGTTGCTCCGAGAGGCGGTCGGCCGGCTGGCGACGAAGCTACCCGGAACCTGGTACCGACCGAGCAACGGTCGCACGCCGCAGGCACTCATGGACCCTCGCCCTCGTCCCGTCGCGCTGCGGCACGCGCCGCTCGTCGTCGCCGGTCTGGCGGTCGGCCTCGCTATTCGCGCCGCCAACCTGGGCGGACCGGCCTTCGGGTACGACGAGCTGTATCACGTTTTCGCCGCGAAAAGCCTCCTCGACGGCGAAGGGCTCGTCCTTCCGTCGGGCAGGCCGTACACGCGCGGCGCCCTCGTGTCGCTCCTCACCGCGGGCGCGTTCGCGCTCTTCGGCGAGCACGAGTGGGCCGCCAGGGTTCCGGCGCTCCTCTTCGGTGCGGCAAGCCTCGTCCTGATCTACGCCGCCGGCCGCACGCTCTTCGGCCCGATCGCCGGGGTGGCGGCGGTGTGGCTCCTCGCCCTCTCGCCCGAGGCGGTGGACGCCGATCGGTACGCGCGCATGTACAGCCCGCTCACCGCCTTCGGGCTCCTCGCGGCGCTCGCCGCGTACCGGGCCCTCGAGGGCGGCGGGCGGCGATGGGCGGCCGTCGCCGTCGCGGCGGCGGCCGTGGCGGTGCACCTCCACCCCGGCGCGCTCGGGCTCGTCGTCGCCGTCGGGGCCTATGCCGCGGCGTGCTGTCTCGCGGCGGCGCTGCGCGGCGAGCGCCAACCACGGCGGCACCTCGCGCTCGTCCTCGTCCTCCTCGCGGCGGCCGCCGCCTCCGCCCTGACGCCGCCTGTGCGCTCGCTCGTCCACGGGGCAGTCTCGACGCCGCTGCCGTGGTACCGGCCGGCGCCGGACGACGCGCTCACCTATCACCGGCACCTCGCGGCGACGTACGGGTGGCTCTGGCCGCTCCTCTGGCCCGCCACGTTCGTGGCGCTGATCGCCCGGCCGAAGCCCGGCCTCTTCACGGCCCTGGCGTTCTGGCTGCAGTTCGTGATCCTCAGCGTGGCGGTGGCAACGAAGCACGTCCGCTACGTCATCCCGATCCTCCCGTTCGCCTGGCTCGTCCTCGGCGGCGCGGCCCAGAGCCTCTGGCCGCCGGCACGAGAGGCCCTGCAGGCTCGCATGCGAGCCTGGGTGCCGGGGCGGCTTGCGGGCGCGGCCTCGGCCGTGGTGATCCTCCTCGTCCTCGCTCCGCTCGTCCGCCTCATGCCGTCGGTCCCCGCGGCGGCGTCCCGCCCGTGGCGGACCGAGGGCGCCTTCGCGACGGGGCGCTTCGACGACTGGCGGGGGCTCGCGCGCGAACTCCGCCCGCGTCTCGACCCCCGCGCCCTGCTCGTCACGCGCGTGCAGCTTGCGGCCCGGTACTACCTCGGCCGCCCCGCCTACCATCTCCTCTCGGCGCACGCGCGCCGAGGGGGGAGCGACTGGGAGCAACCGGACCGGACCGACCACGGCCAGGTGCAGCACGCCGGAGACCTCGCGAGGCTCAGGCGCCTCGGCGCGCCGGTCTGGCTGGTCGTCGAGGCGTGGCGCTGGCGGCAGCCGGGCTACCTCGACGAGGGGCTCGAGGCGGCGGCGGCGCGCGACTGCCGGCGAGTGCCGGTCGGCTCCGTCGCCTTCGTCGTCTTCGCGTGCGACCCGATCACCGCCGTCGGCCTGGCGCCGGACGCGGACCGGCCGGCCGGTGCACGCGGGGAGATCCGGACCGGGAGGGACCGCTAGGGGCGGGCGAGGCGGGCCGCGAGCGCGTCGGCGAGCGGCGGCACGACGGCGCACGCCGTGCCGGTGAGGACGAGGCCGGCGGGGCTCGATTCGGCGAGCCGCGTGAAGGGCGTCGGGCCCGGGTCGACGACGATCATCGGCGCGCCCCTGGCGGCCACGGTCTCGCACATCCGCGCGGGGAGCGTCGTCGCGCCGCTGGTGCCGACGACGAGGAGGAGGGCGGCCGCGGCGGCCGCCCGCAGGGCGCTCTCGAAGCGGAACCGGTCCTCGTCGTAGTACTCGTCGAACCAGAGGACGTGCGGCCGGGCCCGTCCGCCGCAGCGCGGGCAGACGAGCCGCGCCGGGTCGGCCGGCTCGGGGATCGCCACGAGGTCGCGCGAGCACTCGGCCGCGCAGCGCATCAGGTCGAGGTTGCCGTGGACCTGGTAGGTGCGGGCGGGGCTGTTGCCGGCCCGCAGGTGGAGGCCGTCCACGTTCTGCGTGACGAGGAGGAAGCGGTCGCCGAGCGCGGTCTCGAGCCGGGCGAGCGCCAGGTGGGCGGCGTTGGGAGCGGCCGCGCGGCAGACCGCGCGGCGGTGGAGGTACCAGCCCCACACGTCGTCCGGCATGGCGTCGAAGGCGGCCCGCGTGGCCAGTTCCATCGGCCGGTAGTGACGCGAGCCGACGCGCCAGTAGCCCTCGGGCCCGCGGAAGGTCGGGATGCCGCTCTCCGCCGAGATGCCGGCGCCGGTGAGCACGACGAGCGGCCCCGATGCCGCGGCGGCCCGTTCGATCAGCTCCTCGAGTCGCCCGTCCGTCACGCGCCAAGTATACCGGGAGCCGGCGCGCGTCTCGCACGCGCGGCGGGCCGTGCCGATCGGCTACGCGCTCCTCCTGCTGGGCGCCCTGCTCTTCGCGGCGGGGCTCGTCACCGGCAACGTCTGGCTGATCGCGCCGGGGCTCGTCCTGGTGCCGGTCGGCCTCGTCACGGGGCTGCGCGGTTAGGCGCGGATCCGCTCGAGGGCGGCGCGCATCGCCTCGGGTACCGGGACCGGGCGCCTGGAGCCCCGGTCGACGTACACGTGGACGAAGTGGCCGCGCGCGGCCGTCTCGGCTGCCTCGTTGCGGAAGATGCCGACCTCGTAGCGCACGCTGCTCGTGCCGACGTGCGCCACCGCGAGCCCGGCCTCGACGACGTCGGGGAAGGCGATCGGCGTGAAGTAGTGGCAGCGCGTCTCCACGACGAGGCCGATCACGGGGCTCGTGCGCGGGTCGAGCACGCCGGCCGACACGAGGTACCCGTTCACCACGGTGTCGAAGAACGAGTAGTAGACAACGTTGTTCACGTGGCCGTACACGTCGTCGTCCATCCAGCGGGTGGTGATCCTCGCGAAGTGCCGGTAGCGCTCGCGTCCCACGGGCCTCGGCCGCTCGTCGTGCGTCATGCGTCGCCTGCCTCCGACAGGCCGAGAGCGTAGCCGTGCGGCGCCGCGCCGTAAAGGCGACCCGCGGTCGGGGAGGCGAGCGAGCGCGCGGCCGCCGGGACGCCGAGCCGCCGCCGTCCCGGGGACGCGGCCTTGCCCGTGCCGCGCCCCGCCGCGCGCGGCCGTCCGCTTTCCGCTATTCTTCGACGACCGCGCGAATCGGCCCCGCTCACGCGATCCGCACCACCATACGGCCGCCCCGAGCCTCCATCGCCGCGGGCGGACCCGTTTCCCGCGCACGTCCGGCACACCGCCTGCTGGAGACCGACCCGATGCCCCGACGCCCGAGTCCTGCGCGGAGCGTGCTCGGTCTTTGCGCCGCCCTGCTCCTGACGACTTTCCTCGCAGCGTGCCAGCGCGAGCCGGTCCAGGCAACCGGCGCCGGCACGCCCGCGGGTGTGCCGGTCAGGCTGGCCACCGTCCAGGAAACCGACATCCAGGACTGGACCGAGTACGTCGCCACCCTCAAGTCCTGGCGCTCGGTCGCGCTCAAGCCCCAGGTGGACGGCCGGATCGAGCGCATCGTCGTGCGGCCGGGCGCGCGGGTGAAGGCGGGCGACCCGATCCTCCAGCTCGACGCCTCGAAGCAGCAGGCCACGCTCCGCGCCGAGCAGGCCGCCCTCGTCTCCCGTCGGGCCACGCTCGAGTTCGACCGGCAGCAGTACGAACGCCTGTCGCGGCTCTACAAGGAGGGCGTGGTGAGCCGGCAGCAGCTCGACCAGGCCAGGTCCACCC
>DATCKS010000365.1:0-1765 GCA_036562265.1 Thermodesulfobacteriota bacterium
GAGGCCGAAGGCGACGAGCGTGGCCGACACCCAGGGCGGCCGCCTCGCTCGCACCCGCGCCGGCGCCCGTCCCGAGAGCGTCAGCACGCGGTCGGAGACGACCCGCCCGCCCCACCAGATGAGCCACGGGAACGGCAGGGCCTGCAGGATCCAGAACCCGGCCGGCTGCCAGAACACCACGAGGTCCCAGAGGCCGTGCACGAGGACCGCCAGGCCGAAGCCGCGCCAGAGCGCGCCGGCCCAGCGCGGCGGGCCGAAGAGGCGACGGCCGAGCCCGTCGGCGGCGAGCGCCGTGGCGATCGGGTGCAAGAGGACGAAGGAGCGGATGAACGCCACGGCGAGCACGCCCGGGCCCATCTCCCTGTGGGCCGCGGCGTAGACGTTCGCGGCGTTCTCCACCATCCCGAAGCCGACGCCGACGAGGAGCCCCGCCACGAGCAGGGCGGCATGGTCGGGGCAGGCCTTGAGCCCCGCCCGGAGCAGCAGGAGCTTCGCCCCCTCCTCCACGAAGCCGGCCATGACGAAGGCGACGACGAGCGCCTCGCCGAACGGCAGCCCGGTCTCGAGCCCGCCGAGGAGCCGCCCGGTGAGGCCTGCGCGGTCGAGCGCCGTGTTGACGACGATCGCCAGGAGCGCCGACGCGAACCCGAGCCCGACGAAGCGCGGCACCGCCCCGGCCGGAAGGGTCTCGAAGGGCCGCCGGCCGAGGACCACGCGGAGGAAGACGAAGGGGACGACGAGGATGACGACGATGCCGAGCGCGAAGAGCCCCGTCTCGGCGACCAGGCCGCTCGGCATCGACGGCGCCCGGCGCTAGCGGACCGGCTCGAGGGCGTCGTTGTCGGCCGCCTGGCGGCCGGCCTTGGCGAGGTCGACCCACTCGCCGTCGATCTTCACGCGCACCACGTCCGCCGTGAAGTCGGTCCTCGTCCCGTTCTCGGCCGAGTTCGAGAAGAGCCAGGAGCCGACCGCGTAGATGTCGGCCGGCACCCCGAGCTCCTCGAACTGTCGGATGCGGGCCGGCGTGAAGCCGCCCGAGACGGCGATCTTGATCGCCTGGCACCACTCCCGCGCCAGCGGCACGTCCGCGGGGTCGAGGTCCCACTCCTGCCAGGCCGTGTCGATGGCCTCCCTGAGGAGGTGGACGAGCCTCGGGTTCACGCCGCAGTCGAGCCGCGGATCGCCGATCGGCGGCACGGAGACGTCGCGCATGTTGCCGCTCGTGTCGGGCCTGACCCCGTAGAGGACGTACTTCTTGGCCTGCTCGTGATCGCCCGCCTTCGTGAGCTCGAGCCACCGCGCGAACATCCGCCGCATCACCGCCCGCGTGTCGCCGAGGCAGTCGTTGTGGAAGTCGACCAGCGCGATGCGCGGGACGTCGGCCGGCAGCACGTCCGCGAAGGCCATGAGCGCCTCGGCGGTGTCGCCGAGGAAGCAGGCGATGGCCGCGTGCGCCACGGTGCCGCCGCCGGCGCCGCCCCACCAGTCGCCCTGGGCGTCGGTGGAGACGTGCGGCAGGAGTTCGCGGCCGTAGCGCTGGTTGAAGAGCTGCACCGCGATGCGGTACGCGTAGCCGTCGGCCGCCTGCACCTCGTGCGCGTCGAAGCGCGCCGGGAAGAAGAGCACCGGCTTGCCGCGCGCGGCGCGCAGCACCTCGAAGACGTTCGTGGCGATGCGGGAGCCGCGGGTGAGCGCGCCGATGGTCGGCGTCTCGAGCATGGCGAAGTCGCGGTAGCGGCCACGCACCCTGAGGACCGGGAAGACG
>DATCKS010000536.1:0-7878 GCA_036562265.1 Thermodesulfobacteriota bacterium
GTTCACGGACACGACGGGACGTTCGGATCGACGCGGCACGAGTTCTCCCTCCTCCTGCCGGTCGCGCAGGGGATCCTGGGCGAGTGGTCCGTCGGTTTCCGGGGACGGCTCGACAAGGTCGACACCGGCGTACGGCTGCCCGACACCGGCGATCCCGTTCCCGACGAACTCTGGGACCTGCGGGCGAGCGCCACGTACCGGCGGCGCTTCCACCGAAACTGGATCGGCACGCTCAACGTGACGGGCGGCTCGGCGAGCGACGAGCCGTTCGCGAGCCTCGACGAGGTGGTCGCCTCGGCGACGGGGCTCCTGCGGATCCCGCACGGGGACACCAACGCCTGGGTGGTCGGCCTCACCTGGTCGAACGACCGCGCCTTCCTCAACTACGTGCCGATCCCGCTCCTCGGGTACTGGTACCAGCCCGCGCCCGATCTCCTCTTCTTCGCCGGGCTGCCGTTCCTCCTGATCCGCACGAAGCCGGTCGAGCCGCTCACCTTCCAGGCCGCCTTTTTCCCGACCACCCGGCTCCGCGTGCAGTTCAGCTACGAGGTCACGCACCGCCTGGCGCTCTACGCCCTCTACGAGACCGACGAGGTCCGCTACCTGCGGGCCGACCGCGAGCGCCGGCGCGACGGCCTCGTCTTCCTCGCCAGCCGCGCGGCGGGCGGCGTGCGGCTCCTCCTCTCCGAACGGCTCGTCCTCGACCTCTCCGGGGGCTACGCCTTCGACAAGATCGTCTACGAGGGGGAGGACTTCGACGACCGCGACCAGAACCGCCTGAACATCGGCGACGGTCTCTACGGCGCGGCGTCCCTGTCGATCGGGTTCTGATCCGCCGTCGATCCCCGCCTCGTCGCGACGCCGGTCGCCCCTCGCTCACGGGCGATGCCGCAGGGCTTCCGGACCGGCGTCCACCGCCTGGGCGCGCCGTGTCGAGGCGCCGCGAGGTCGATGCACGAGGCGCGGGCACGCGGCGGCCGGCGGACCGCCATCTCACCTTGACATCTCAACCAAACGTTCGTTTATTAAGCGTACGTTCTCGGGGAGGAGGGCTACGCGCGTGGGCATGACCATCACACAGAAGATCCTCGCCCACAAGGCGGGGAAGGATCGGGTCGCGACAGGCGAGTTCGTGACCGTCCCGGTGGACCTCGCCGCCTGTCACGACGCGGCGGCCAACGTCGTGATGGACACGTTCGAGGCGACCGGCGCCGATCGCGTCTTCGACCCCGAGCGGGTCGCCATGACGATGCGGGCCTACGTGCCGGCGCGCGACCCGGTGGTCGCCCAGGTGCACGAGCGGATGCGCCGCTTCGCCCGGCGCTACGGCATCCGCCACTTCTTCGACTACGACGGCGGCCCGCACGGCATCGAGCACGTCCTCTACCCGGCGCAGGGCCTCATCGCCGCGGGCGACGTCTTCCTCAACTCCGACTCCCACACGCCCACGGCGGGCGCGTTCGGCGCCTTCGCGCCGGCCATGGGGTGGAGCGACGTCGGCGTCGGCCTCGCCCTCGGCACCACCTGGTTCCGGGTCCCCGAGTCGATCAAGGTCGTCGTCGACGGCCCCCTCCGCCCGTACGTCGGCGGCAAGGACATCGTGCTGACGCTCATCGGCACGATCGGCGTGGCCGGTGCCACCTATCAGGTCCTCGAATGGACCGGGTCGACCATCCGCGCGCTGCCGATCGAGGAGCGGATGACCATCTGCAACATGGCGGTCGAGGCGGGCGCGAAGTCGGCCATCATGGAGCCGGACGAGGTCTCCCAGGCCTACATCGCCTCGCGGGGCGGCCGCCCGGGGATCGTCTTCCGGAGCGACCCGGACGCGACGTACGCGCGGACGGTGAGCTTCCGCGGCGACGCGCTCGAACCGGTCGTGGCGAAGCCGTCCCTGCCCGATCGGGTCGCCCCGGTAAGCGAGGTGCGCGGCACGAAGGTCACGCAGGTCTTCATCGGCACCTGCACCAACGGCCGCCTCTCCGACCTGCGCGCGGCGGCGTCGATCCTGAAGGGCCGGAAGGTGGCCAGGGGCGTGCGGCTCCTCGTCTCGCCGGCCACCCGCGAGACGTACATGCAGGCCCTCAAGGAAGGGCTCGTGGAGGTGCTCATGGAGGCCGGCGCGACGGTGTCGCCCGCCTCCTGCGGTCCCTGCGCGGCGCTCCACTCCGGCGTCCTCGGACCGGACGACGTCTGCGTCTCCACCAGCAACCGGAACTTCCCGGGCCGCATGGGGCATCCGGACTCGAAGGTCTACCTGGCGGGGCCCTACGTCGCGGCCGCCGCCGCCGTGGCGGGCGCCATCGTGCCGCCCGAGGAGGTCGCGCGATGATCGTCGAGGGGCGGATCCACGTCTTCGGAGACAACGTCACCACCGACGAGATCATGCCGATGCACAAGGCCGCCGCCACGCCGGCCGAACTCGCCGCCTACGCGATGGCGGGCTGCGACCCCGACTTCCCGAAGAAGGTGAAGCCGGGCGACGTCATCGTGGCCGGCGAGAACTTCGGCGCCGGCTCCTCGCGCGAGACCGCGCCGCTCGGCCTCAAGGGGGCCGGCCTCGGCGCGATCGTGGCGAAGAGCTTCGCCCGGACGTTCTACCGGAACTGCATCAACCAGGGGCTGCCGATCCTCGTCTGCCCCGACGCGGTGGCCGCCGCGAAGCCGGGAGACGTCATCCGGATCGACCTCGAGTCGGGACGCGTCGACGTGGCCGGCCGGACGTTCCAGGCCGAGCCGTTTCCGCCGTTCCTCCTGACGATCATCCGGCACGGCGGCAACGTCGGCTACGCGCGGGCGGTCCTCGCCGAGCGAGCGCGCGCCGCCGGTGCGTAGGGCCGAGACGGTCGCCGCGCTCGCCACCCTCGCCTTCGGGACCTTCGTCGTCGTCCAGGCCCGCGCCCTCGAGGACCCGGGCCTCGACGCCATCGGGCCCGGGGCGTTTCCGGCGGTGCTCGGGCTCGTCATCGCCGCCTGCGGGGTGGTGCTCCTCGTCCAGGCGCTCGCTCCCCGGCGGCGCGAGGCCGAGGGGGATGCGGAGCCGCCCACCCGCTTCGGCGTCCTCGCCGTAGCCCTGGCGCTCCTGGTCGCGTACGCCCGAAGCCTCGAGTGGATCGGCTTCTCGCTCGCGACCGTGCTCTTCGTCGCGGCCTGCCTCGCCCTCCTCGGCGTGCGCAGCCTCGCGCGCCTCGTCGTGACCGGCATCGCCGTCTCCCTCGCGGTGACGGTCGTCTTCGGGCGCCTGCTCGGCGTGGACCTCCCGGCGGGCCGCCTCTTCGGCGGGTAGCGCCGTGGACCTCTTCGGCGCGGTCGTCGACGGCATCCTGCGCTCGCTCACTCCCGCCGGCCTCCTCGCGGTCTTCGTCGGCGTGGCCTGGGGGATCGTCGCCGGCGCCCTGCCCGGCATCACGGCCTCCATCGGCATGGCGCTGGTCCTCCCCTTCACCTTCGGGGCCGACCCCGACGTCGCCCTCATGCTCCTGGCCGGCGTCTACGTCGGCGCCGAGTACGGCGGCTCCATCCCGGCCATCCTGATCCGCGCGCCGGGGGAGCCCTCGAACGCGCCGGCGTCCCTCGACGGCTACGCCATGCACGTGCGCGGGGAGACCGGCCGCGCGCTCGGCTTCTCGCTCGTCCCCGGGACGATCGCGAGCGTCATCGGCGCCGTGGCCATGGTGACGCTCCTCGTGCCGCTCTCGCGCCTCGCGCTCGCCTTCGGGCCGCCCGAGTTCTTCGCCCTCGCGATCTTCGGCCTCTCGGCGGTGGTCGGCCTCTCGCGCCGCAATCTCGCGAAGGGGATCGCCTCGGCCGCCTTCGGCCTGACCCTGGCCATGGTGGGGGTGGACGACCTGTCGGGCGAGGACCGCTTCACCTTCGGCATCGAGGGGCTCGTCGAGGGGATCCAGACCGTACCGGTCGTCATCGGCATGCTGGCCGTCTCCGAGGTCTTCGCCGAGATCGACCGGGCGCACGAGCCGCAGGCGTCGATCAGCACGAAGGTCCGCACGGCGCTGCCGACGCTCGTCGAGTACGTCCGCTGCCTGCCGTCGACGCTCCTCGGGACCGCCATCGGCATCGTCGTCGGCGTCATGCCGGGGGCCGGCGCGACCGTGGCCTCGTTCCTCGCCTACACCGAGTCGCGCCGCATCTCGAAGGACGGCGCCCGGTACGGCGAGGGGGTGCCGGACGCCGTCGCGGCCCCGGAGGCGGCCAACAACGCCGTCGTGCCGACCTCCATGGTGCCGCTGCTGGCCTTCGGCATCCCGGGCTCGACCTCCGCCGCGATCATGATGGGCGCGCTCATCATGCACGGCGTCCGGCCCGGCCCGCAGCTCCTCACGGGGCGGCCGGAGATCATCTACGCGCTCTTCGGCGGCCTCCTCACCGCGTCGATCGCCATGTACCTCCTCGGCCGGCTCTTCATCCGGCCCTGGATCTACATCGTCAACGTCCCGAAGGCCTACATGATCACCTCGATCCTCGTCCTCGTCGTGGTCGGGATCCTCGGCCTCGAACTGGGCGTCTTCGAGGTGTACATGGTGCTCGTCGCCGGCGTCGTCGGCTTCCTGATGCAGCGCTACGGCTACAACGTGGTGGCCGCCGTGCTGGGCCTCGTCCTCGGGCCGCTCGTCGAGCAGAACCTCCGGCGCGCGCTCGTCATGTCGCGGGGCAGCGCCGACATCTTCGTCGAGCGCCCCATCGCGCTCGCGCTGCTCCTCCTCGCAGCCGCGTCCATCGCCTACCCGCTCATCGTCGATCGGGTGAAACGAAGGAGAAGCCCATGATCCGCACCGTCGTGCTCCTCGTCGCGCTCCTGGCGCCCGGCCTCGTCCGTGCGGCCGAGCCGTATCCGTCGAAGCCGATCGAGTTCGTGACGCAGTCGTCCATCGGCGGCGGCGGCGACGTCATGGCACGCCAGATCATCGAGGCGACCAAGGACCTGATCCCGCAGCCCATGGTCGTGGTGAACAAGCCCGGCGCGGGCGGCCGGAACCTGGAGAACTACGTCAAGGACAAGAAGCCGGACGGCCACACGCTCGTCGTCACGACCGCGACGAGCATCCTCTGGTACTACACCGGCGCGCTCACGTTCAGCGTGAACCGGGACCTCGAGCCGATCATCCGGCTGCAGGTCGAGCCGAACCTGGTCGCCGTGAAGGGCGACTCGAAGTGGAAGACCATGGAGGACCTCGTCGCCGACGCGAAGGCCGGCAAGGTCACCTTCGGCGGCGGGCCGATCGGCGGTCCGGAGCACCTCTTCTTCCACAAGCTCGCCAGGGACAAGGGGTTCAAGCTGAACTACGTCGCCTACGGCGGCGGCGGGGAGGCCGGCACGTCGCTCCTCGGCGGCAACATCGACGCGACCTTCCTGCAGGCCTCCGAGTCGCTCGACCACGTCCGCTCGGGGGGCATCCGCTACCTCGCCGTCGCCTCGGCCAGGCGGGTGGCCGACATCCCCGAGCTCAAGGACATCCCGACGCTTCGCGAGCAGGGGATCGATTTCGTCTTCGAGCACTGGCGGGGGATTCACGCGCCGGCCGGAGTGCCGGCCGAGGTGGTCGAGTACCTCCACGCGCGCTTCAAGCAGGGGACCGAGCGGGAGTCGTGGAAGAAGTGGCTCGCCGACACCGCCCAGCTCGGCGGCTATCTGAACCCGTCGGACTTCAAGGCGTTCACGCTCGAGCAGGACCGGCTGATCGAGCAGGTCACGACCGACGCCGGCCTCAACAAGAAGAAGAGGTAACCATGCCGGCTCGCGACCGCGGCGCGATCCGGCGCCTCCTCGAGCAGGGCCGGGTGACGCGCATCCCGTGTGCCTACGACGGCTTCTCGGCGAGGATCGCCGAGCAGGCCGGCTTCCCCGCCGTCGCCCTCTCGGGCAACGCCGTGTCGGGGAGCATCCTCGGGCTGCCCGACATCGGGGTCATGGGGATGTGGGAGAACGTGGCGCACTGCGGGCGGATCGCCCGCAGCCTCAGGGTGCCGCTCGTCTGCGACGCCGACACCGGCTACGGCGGCGTCACGAGCGTCGTCCGCACCGTCCGGGAGTTCGAGGCGGCCGGCGTGGCGGCGATCCACATCGAGGACCAGGTGACGCCGAAGCGGTGCGGGATCCTCCCGCAGGGGATCCCGGTCGTCTCGCAGGCCGAGCACGTCGCGAAGATCCGGGCGGCGGTGGAGGCGCGCGAAAGCCGCGACTTCCTCGTCATCGCCCGCACCGACGCGAAGTCGATGCACGGCCTCGAGGAGGCCTGCCGCCGGGCGCGCGCCTACATCGAGGCCGGCGCCGACGCCGCGATGGTCGTCGGCGCCAACACACCCGAGGAGCTGCGCTACGCCGCGTCGGTCGTCCGGGCGCCGCTCGTCGCGGTCATCCACGAGACGCCGCCCACGACGGAGCTGACCGACGACCTCCTGAACGAGATCGGCTGCGCCTTCGCGATCCACGCCGGCGTCATGCGCTACGCGGTCGTGAAGACGCTCCGGACGGTGGCCGAGGCGCTCCGGAAGGACGGCAGCACCGCCCGCGTCCGGGACATGATGGCGACCTTCGAGGAGTACAACGCCGTCCTCGGCATGGACGAGTGGCTCGCCCTCGAGCGCAAGCACCTCGGCACGTAAGGGCCCCCGGGTCACTGCCGGATTCGGGCCTCTCCCGCGGGGGTCAGGTCCCCACCATCTTCCGAAGGAAAATGGAAAGGCCTGACCCCCTGGAAAATGGAAAGGCCTGACCCCGGGCTAGCGGGTGAGGCTGTCGGGCGCGAGGAAGGCGTCCATGTCGCCCGCGTGCTTCTCGACCCGCGCGAGGAGCCGGTCGAGCAGGTGGCGCGTCGCGTGCTCCCTGAGGTCGAACGCGCGCGTGATCCGGTCCCTCAGGTTGTCGATCACCCCCTGCAGGAGCGCCCGATCGGCGGTGAGCCGCGCCCGGACGCCGCGGCCGCGCGCCTCGTCGACCGTCGGCTCGACGGCGGACGCCTCCTGGATGGCCGCAGCCGTCTCGGGGGGCGTGCCGCCGAGGTCGGCCAGCCGCTCGGCCGCCTCGTCGACCCCCTTGAGGAGGTCGGTCGCGACCTCGTCGAGGAAGAGGTGCAGGTCGCGGTACTCCGCCCCCTCCACCGTCCAGTGGTGCCCCTTGATCTGCAGGTACGCGGTGTAGAGGTCGCCCGCGGTCGCGGCGAGCAGCCCGCGGACCTCCTCCGCCACCTCGGGCGCAAGCCCCAGCGGCGCCTTGGCGCCGGCCTGCCCCGGCTTGTGCCCCTCGACCCTCTTGACCGTCTCTCGATTGGCCATTGCGAACCTCCTTCGTACGTTGGCTCTCGAATCGTCGTCTATCGAATCGTCCAGACCAGCATCACGGTGTTGAGCCCCACGAGCGCAACGACGACCGCCGCGGCGGCCATCCGCGTGCCGCGCCCGTTGCGGAACGCGCCCATCACGTCCTCCCGGTTCGTCAGGAGGACGAGCGGCACGACCGTGAAGGGGAGCTGGAGGCTCAGCACGACCTGGCTGAGGACGAGCGCGTGCAGCGGATCGAGCCCCCACGCGATCACCGCCAGCGCCGGAACCATGGTGATGACGCGGCGCAGCCAGATCGGGATACGGACCTCGAGGAAGCCCTCGAGGATCATCTGGCCGGCCAGCGTGCCGGTCGCCGAGGAGGCGAGCCCCGAGCAGAGGAGCGCCACGGCGAACGCGAGCCCCGCGGCGCCGCCGAGCAGCGGGACGAGCGTGCGGTGGGCCTCGTCGATCGACGCGACCGACAGGCCGTTGGCGTGGAAGGCCGCCGCCGACATGACCAGGATCGCCGAGTTGACGAGCCAGGCGACGTTCAGCGCGAGGACCGAGTCGGCGACCGCGAACCGGTAGGCTGCCCGGTTG
>DATCKS010000003.1:0-2504 GCA_036562265.1 Thermodesulfobacteriota bacterium
GAGCGCGATGCCGCGCGCCCGCCAGTAGGGGACGAGGAGGAGGGCCTGCCACTCGATGGAGGCGAGCCTGCGGCCCTGTTCGCGGGCGTGGGCCGCAAGGCGCGAGCCGAGGGCGCGCGCGTCGAGCGTGGGCGGCATGACGAAGCGCCCCTTGCCGCCGCGATGGGCGCCCACCACGCGGAGGACGACCGTGCAGTAGGCGCAGCGCAGCGCGTGCGCCCCCTCCGGGAAGTCGGTCTCCGCGCCGCACTGCGGGCAACGTATCGCGACGAGATACGGCTCCGACACGGCCGCGCCAGCCGCCGGCTACTGGAGCTCCAGGCCGCAGCCGGTGCAGAAGCGCGCCTGGTCCACGCGCTTCGTGCCGCACCGGGGGCAGAAGGCCCAGGCGCCGGCCTGGGGCGCGGCGGCAGCGGGGGCGGCGCCGGTGGGGCCGTTGCCGCCGAGGAGCCCCGGCACGATGGCGCCCATGCCGAAGCCCATGCCGAAGGTCGCCCCGCCGCCCGGGTTCTGCGCCGCGTCGCCGAGCGCGCGCGCCGCCTTGAAGCGGGAGTAGTCGGCCAGGTTCCCCGCGGCGCCCATGGCGCTCCGCTCGTCGATCACCCGCTGCACGTCGTCGGGCGGGGTGATCGACGTGACGTAGAAGTCGGTCAGCTCGAGGCCGTACCGCGCGAAGTCGGCCTGGACGCGGTCCTTGATGCCGGCGGCGATCTCGTCGTAGCGCCGGGGCAGGTCGAAGATCGTGTCGAGCGTGTCGCCGAGGTAGTCGGTCGTGCGCGCGACGATGATCTCGCGGAGGTAGTCGCCGATCTGCCGGCTGTTCATGAAGCCGTGCGAGCCGACGACGGTGTTCAGGAAGTGCTTCGGATCCACGATGCGGCAGGCGTAGGTGCCGAGGCCGCGCAGGCGCACCATGCCGAGCTCGCTATCGCGGAAGACCACCGGCTCGCGGGTCCCCCAGCGGAGGTTCGTGAAGGTCTTCTTGTTGACGAAGTACACCTCGCACCGGAAGGGGCTCGTGAGGCCCCAGGGCGCCGAGAGGGCCTTCGTGATGAGGAGGAGGTTCTTCGACGTGAGCGTGTGGCGCCCGGTCTCGAAGACGTCGTACGCCTTGCCGTACTTCGTGAAGATCGCCCACTGGTTCTCGCGGACGGTGAGCTGCGCGCCCCACTTGAGGTCGCCGCTCCCCTCCGCCGGCACCCGGTGGACCATCTCCTCGCCGGTCGCGTCGAACCACTCGATGACTTCGAGCAGGATCCCCATCGCCCACCTCCACGGGGTCAGGCCTTTCCATTTTCCAGGGGGTCAGGCCTTTCCATTTTCCGGAGCGGCCAGGCGGCTCCCGGGGCCGGCGGTCGCAGGCCGGCCGCTAGATCCGGAAGCGGTTGACCTCGGCCTCGAGGCCGGCCGCCTGGCCGATGAGTCCCTCGACGGCGCGCGCCATCTCGTCGACCAGCTCGCCGCTCTGGCGGGCGACGCTCTGGATCTCGGCGATCGCCGAGAGGACCGACTCGTTGCCCTGCCGCTGGGCCTGCATCGCGCGCGCGATGTCCTGGATGCGGGCGGTCACCTGCTCCACGGTGCGGCTGATCTGCTTGCTCCCACGGGCCTGCTCCTCGGTCGAGACGCTGACCTGCTGGGTGATGGAGCGGATCCGCTCGGCGGCTTCGGTGATGTGTGCGATGCCCTTCTCGTGCTCGTGGATGATCGTCCGGATCCGGTCGACCATCACGTTCATGTCGTCGACGAGGCGCGCGGCCTGGTTGGTCGCCTCGATCTGGGCCTGCGTCGAGCGCTCGATCTCGCGCGACATCTCCGAGGAGCGCCGCGCGCTCTCGAGGATCTGCGCGAGCGCGTCGCGCGCGCCGGAGGAGAGGCGTATCCCCTCGTCGACGCTCGCCGTCCCCTCGCGGATCGACGCGACGGCGTCGCGCGACTCGGCCTGGACGTTGGCGACGAGCTCGCCGATCTCCTTCGTGGAGCTGGCCGTCCGCTCCGCGAGGCTCTGGATCTCGTCCGCCACGACGGCGAAGCCGCGGCCGTTGTCGCCCGCCTGCGCGGCGAGGATGGCGGCGTTCAGCGCGAGGAGGCTCGTCTGGTCGGTCACCTCCTCGATGACCGTCAGGATGCGGCCGATCTGCTCGGCCCGGCCGCTCAGCTTGTCGATCGCGACCGAGGTCCGATCGACCGCCTCCCGGATCCGCTCCATGCCGGCCACGGTCCGCTCGACGGCCGCCCTGCCGATCTCGGCTGCGTCGCGGCTCGCCCGCTCGGTGAGGGCAGCCGACTCCTTGGCGCGCGCTCCCACCGCGGCGATCGACTCCTGCATCCCGGCAATGGAGGTCGTGACCTCGCGCGCCCTGGCGACGAGGCCGTCGCCGTGCCCGACGAGCTGTTTGATGGAGGCCGACATCTGGAGGAGGGCCGAGGCGGTGTCGTCCACCGAGGTGGAGAGGACGTTCGTGCCGTCGGCGACCTGGGCGATGGCGGCGCTCATCTCGGCC
>DATCKS010000543.1:0-6350 GCA_036562265.1 Thermodesulfobacteriota bacterium
CTGGTGCCGCTTCACCCGCTGGCCGACCTTGACGAGGATCTTGTCGAGGTGACCGTAGCGGGTCTGGATCCCGTAGCCGTGGTCGATCGCCACGAAGTTGCCGTAGGAGCCGTTGGCGCCCGCGCGGACCACCACGCCCGCCGCCGGCGCCTTGATCGGCGCGCCGATCGGCCCCGCGATGTCGAGCCCCTCGTGCATCTGCGTGGTCTCGGTGAAGGGGCTGAGGCGCGGCCCGAAGTCCGAGGTGAGCCACCCGCGCACCGGCCAGATGGAGGGGGTCGACGCGAGCTGGACCCGCTGCGCCTCGAGGTGCGCCTCGAGCTCCTCGAGGCTCGCCTTGCGGAGCTCGGCGTCCCTGGCCAGCGCGTCGAGGTCCCGGGCCATCCGCTCGGCCAGCGCCTGCCGGCCGCGGTCGAGGCGCGCCTGCGGCTGATCCTCGAGCGACTCGCCGCCGCCGACCGCGACCGTGCGGTTCGCCCGCCCGCGATCCTCGAGGCCGGTGATCTGGCGGAGCTTCTCGTCGAGGGTCTGGATGGCCGTCATCCGGGCCTGGAGGTCGCCGATCTTCGCCTCGAAGGCGGTGAGCTGCGCCTTCTGGATCTCGGTGAGCTCGCGGAGGGACTCGAGCTCGAACGACTTGAACTTCAGGATGACGTAGTCGACCCCGACCCCGAGCAGGAGGAGCCCGAGGACGCTGGCGGCAACCACGGCCTTCTTCACCCAGGGCACCGGGAACTGGATGCGGCGGACCTTCGCCGCGGCGCCCGGGATGACGAGGATCGTGTAATAGCGGGTCTTCTCCACCGGGTTTCCCCTCCCTGGTACGGCCCGCCGGGAACGTTGCTCCCGAGAACCGAGCAACCTCTATGCCAGGGGCCCGATTCATCCCCTGGCTACTCGGACGAGGGAGCCAACCCCCCGAATTGTCTGGCGCCTTGCCGCCGATCGCTCCGACGGTACCCGGAGCGACCGCTAAACTGCCGTGCGCCCGATCACCTGCCCGGTCACCGAAGTGACGCTGGTTGTCCGCGAGGCTGCGCGTTCTTGCACGCCTACCATGCGTCCGTCGTCACGGCGCCCGCCTCGTCGCCCGGCGCCTCCGGGGCGGCCGCTCGAGGCGTCGCGCCCTCGGGGCCCGACGGCTGGCCGGCAGGCCTGACGTCGACGACGTGCCGGCCGGCCGGTAGCTCGACGAGGCGCCCGGCCGGGCGTCCGTCGACCCAGAGCCGGTAGCCCGGCGGCCCGACGAGGGTCGCCTGCGCCGGAACCGGCCGCGGCGCGCCGGCCAGCCGGGACGTCGCGGCGCGCGCCCCCCGCGCCTCGAGCCCGAGCGGACCGGCCACGCCGAGCGTGGCCGACGTGAGCCACTGCGCCGCGATGATCGAGGTCGCGGCGAGCTTGGCGGCCGTCACCGCGGCCCGCCGGACGCGCGGCGCGAGCGGCGCCCTGGGCAACTGCTCGACCGCGGTGCGAGGGTCGAAAATGCCTCGCTCCGCGAGATACCTGACGATCGCCTCGCGCGCCCCGGTCAGGTCCCGCTTCGACAGGAGCGCCTCGAGCGCGAATCGCAGCGCGGTCGCGTCCACGTAGCGCCGCTCCGGCTTCGTCGCCAGGCAGGTGCGGATCACCCGCGCCACCCCGCGCGGGATCGCCGGCGCGACCCGCCTCGGGTCCAGGTAGCGCCCCTCGGCGATCTTCTGTCCCACCGACCCCGAGGCGTCCTCGACGAAGGGCCGCGTCCCCGTGAGCAATTCGTAGAGGACGATGCCGAACGAGAACACGTCGGAGGCCGGCCCCACCGCGCCGCCCACCACCTGCTCGGGCGACATGTACGCCGGCGTCCCGAGGAACGAACCGGGCTGCGTCAGCGTCTCCGCTCGCTTGTGCGCGATGCCGAAGTCCATCAGCTTCACGCGGCCCTCGGTCGAGATCATCACGTTCGAGGGCTTCACGTCGCGGTGCACGACGCCCCGGCGGTGCGCGTGCTCGAGCGCGAGACAGACCTGGTACGCGATCGGCAGCGCGAGGTGGACCGGCAGCCTCCCGGTCTCGCGCAGCACGCGCGCGAGGTCGACGCCGTCCACGTACTCCATGACGATGTAGGCGTTGCCGCCCTTCCGGATGAAATCGAAGATCTGGACGATGTTCTGGTGTGACAGGGCGGCCGACGCCTTGGCCTCGCGCTCGAATCGCTGCGCCATCTCCTCGTCGGCCGCGAGAGGCGCGCGAAGTTCCTTGATGGCGACCGGCCGGTCGAGCGCAGCCTGTTCGCCCCGGTAGATCGTCGACATGCCGCCCGACCCGATCTCCTCGAGGAGACGGTAGGCGCCGATCATCCCGGACGTCCGTGTCGCCATGGACGCCTTACCTACGCTAGCACACCCGGACTGTCAAGGGGCGGGTCGGTTGGCGGGCGCCTCCGAGGCAGGCTGGCGCTTCGGGGGCAGGCGCCCGCCCGAACCGAGGGGCCTGGCGGCGAATCGGGTCCTGGCGGTGAATCGGATCCACGCCCCGGCGTGCCCTGGCGCCGAACCCGAAGTGCCGGGGCCCGGGCTACACCTGCGCGCTCTCCGAGACCCCGCGCTGGAACCGCTTGAGCGACGCCTCGAGCGCCTTCGCCTCGCGCGTGAGGGTCTCGACGACGCCGTCCATGTCGCCCGCGGTCGCGAGCGTGACCTCCGCGATCCGCTTGAGCGACTCCATGGTGGCCACGATCTCGCGCGTCTCGTTCTTCTGCTGCTGGGTCGCCTGGGCGATGCGCTTCACCGAATCGGCGACCCCCTCCATGACCTGACCGATCGTCTTGCTGCCGTCGCGCTGCTCGTGCGCCGAGCGCCGCACGACGCGGCTCGTCTCGGTCATCGCCGCCGCGGCGCGGGCGACCTCGGCGCCGCTCTTCGCCTGCTCGGCGGCCGCCTGTCGCAGCTCGCGCGTCATGTCGGAGATCTGGGCAACCGACTGCGTCACCTGACGGCTGCCGACGGCGTGCTCCTGCGTCGCCTTGGCGATCCGGGCGACCATCTCCTGCGACTCCCGGACGCCGGCCAGGATCTCCGCCAGCGCCTCGCCCGCGCGCCGCGACCTGGCCACCCCCTCGGCGATGGCCGTCTCGCCCTCTTCCATCGCCGCCACGGCGGCGCGCGAGCCCTTCTGGACCTTCTCGATGAGCGCGGCGATCTCCCGCGTCGAGACGGCGGTGCGGTCGGCGAGCGCCTTGATCTCGTCGGCCACGACGGCGAAGCCCCGTCCCTGCTCGCCCGCCTGCGCCGCGATGATCGCGGCGTTCAGCGCGAGGAGGTTCGTCTGGTCGGCGACCTCGTCGATCATCCGGAGGATCTTGCCGATCTCGGCCGCCGTCGCGTCGAAGCTCCGCAGCACCTCCGCGGCCGCCTGGCTCGAGGCGCGGATCCGCTCCATCCCCTCGACGGTCGCCTCGACGGCGTCGCGGCCCCCCTCGGCGTCCTTCGCGACGCGGGCGGAAATCCCGGCGGCGCTCTCGGCGATTCGCTCGATCTGCGAGATGGACGCGTCCATCTGGGACAGGCTCGACGCCGCCGTATCGGTGGCCCGGGCGAGCTGCTCGATGGTCGCCTCCGCCTGACGGAGCGAGGCGGCAATCTGGGTGATGCCGGCCGTCGTCGTCTCGACCGACTGGGCGAGCGCGTCGACGTGCGCGGTCACCTCCTCGGCCGCGGCCCCGAGCTCGAGGCTCGTCGACGAGGCCGACTGCGCCGCCTCGGACACCGCCTCCACGCGGTCCTGGATGGTCGCCGCCGCGCGGTCGAGTTCCTCCAGCGCCGCCGCCGTCCGCTCGAGCGACCGGTGCTGCGACTCCGCCCCCTCCCGCACGCTCCCCTGGGAGCCGGCCACCTGCGTGGAGGCGAGCGCCACCTGCCGCGCGGCGCTCTGCACCGGATCGATGAGGGCGGCGAGCTGGTCGGCCATCTCGTTGAAGCGGCGGCCGAGCGCGGCGATCTCGTCGTGGCCGCGCACCGGCACCCGCTGGTCGAGCCGCCCCTCGGCGATCGCCCTGGCGGCGGCGCCGACGACGCCGAGCGGCCGGGTGACCGTGCGCCCGAGGAGGGTCGAGAGCGCGAACACCGTGACGACCTGGAAGAGGACCAGGAGCGTGCCCTGCTCGATCAGCGCGCGGTAGAGCTCGTCGGTCAAGAGTCGACTGGAGAAGGTGAACGCCAGCGCGCCCGTCAGCCGGTCCTCGCTGTCGCGCACCGGCACGCTGAAGACGAGCCCGCCGAAGTGCGACGCGGCGGTCGGGTCGCGCTCGAACAGGGCGATCGCCTCGCGGATGACGGCCTTCGTCTCGACCGAGCCGACCCGCTCGGGGTCGTTGTGCAGGCGGATCACGCCGTCGCGGTCCACGAAGGCCACCGATTCGAGGACCCCCTGGTTCTGGTCCACCATGACCCGCGCGTCGCCCGAGAACGACGTGAGCGCGTCGAGGCCGAGGCCGATCTGTGCGACGCCCTGAATCGGGTCCCTCAGGCGTCCGGCAAGCGCCTCGGCGCGCGTCTCCACCCCCTGCAGGATGATGCGACGCGTCCTGACGACGTTGATCCACGTGCTCACAACCAGGAGAAGCAGAACGATCGCGCCGGCCGACAGGACCACCTTCCCGCGGACGCCGAATCTCATCGTCATCGTCGCTCATCCCTCTGCGAACGGGCCTCTGGGCCCGGCTCGTCGCCGTGTGCGCGCCGGGCCTCGTCCGGCCATGCAAGCGGCATGCGATGGCCGGGACGCGGCCTCGGCGCCCGTTCGTGAGCGGAGATACGCGGGTGATCGGCGTGGGGGGAGCGGGCCGGGCACGCATCCTTTGCAGAGGCGGTTACACGGCGCGGCACGCGGGCTTCCCGGCGGCGCAACATCGGTTCCAGGGCGGCGCGTGCGGGGGGGCCGGTCCCCGCCCCCTGCGACGCCTGCCGATGCGCGAGCGCGTCTAGCCCCCGCTGACCGCCAGTTCGTCGACGAGGAGGCTCGGAGCCGCCGTGGAGGCACCGACCCGGACGTCGTTGCCCACCGCCGTCACGCGGCCGAGCAGGTCGACCAGGTTGCCGGCAAGGGCGAGGCCGCGCACCGGTTGCCCCACCTCGCCGCCGGTGACGAGGAACCCGCTCCCCCCGACGGAGAAGTCCCCGCTCACCGGGTCGGCCGTGTGGATGCCGAGCACCTCGGTCACGAGCAGCCCCTCGCCCATGCGGGCCGCGAGCGCCTCCGGCGAGAGGTCGCCCGGCTCGATCCGGATGGTCGTCACGCCGGCCGCGGGGGGGCCGGCGAGCGCCTGCCGTACGCCGTTGCCGGTCGACCGGCGCCCTTCCCGCGCCGCCGTCCGCGCGTCGTAGAGCAGGCCGGCGAAGCGGCCCTTCTCGACGAGCACCGTCCGGCCGGTCGGGACCCCTTCGTCGTCGAACGGCGCGCCGCGCCCGGCCCGCGTGTCGCGCCCGTCGTCGACCAGGGTGAGGACCGGCGACAGGAGCGGGTCGCCCGGCGCCACGCGGCGCGCGGCCAGAAGCGAGCGTCCCTTCTGGACCGCGTCGGCCGTGAAGGACTCGGCGAGGACCTCGAGGAGGTCGCACGTCACGGCGCGGTCGAGGATGACCGGACGCCGGCCCGTCGGCGGGACGACGGCGCCGAGGAGCGCCGCCGCGCGGCGGCCCGCCTCGCGCCCCACCGCCTCCACGTCGAGGCCGTCGAGCCTGGACGCCACGGCGTACTCCCACGCCGCCTCGGCCAGGGCACCCTCCTCGGCCACCGCCTCGAGGCTGGCGCTCACGCGCGAGGCGCGGTGTCCGCCGGCGAAGCCCTCGGAGGTGGCGAGGTAGACCTCGCGCCACTCCTCCCGGTAGGTGGCGCCCCGGACGCGCGCGACGCGCCGGTCGGCCGCGAGCGCCGCCGCCTCGAGCCGGCGGGCGGCGTCGATCCGCTCGGCCTGCGTGCGCGACGCGAGCGCAGGGTCCCAGGCGTCGACCGGCTCGGGCGCGGCCGGCGGCGCGAAGCGCATCCCCGGCTCCGGCGCCGCCACCTTCGCGCCGGCCAGCGCGCGGTCGACGAGGCGCTCGAGGCCGGTCGCGTCGAGCCGGGTCGTCGAGGCGAAGCCGGGCCGTCCGTCGACGAGCACGCGGAGCGCGACGCCCGCCTCGATCGCGGACTGCGTCCGCTCCGCCTCGCCCCCCTTCACCTCGATCTCGACCGACCGCGTCGACTCGTAGTAGATCTCGAACGCCGCGGCGCCCCGTCCGGCGAGGCGCCGCGCCACCGCGGCGACGATGTCGGCCGGCGCCCTGGCCTTCACCGGCGCGCCCGTCGGCCCGTACCGGCGCGCCCGCGGGCGG
>DATCKS010000546.1:0-1573 GCA_036562265.1 Thermodesulfobacteriota bacterium
CCATGCGCCAGCTCGGCGCCTCGGAGGAGCGGGCCGACTACCAGGAGTACCTGCGGTCGCAGGGGAACGCGGCGGTGAACCTCGGCGACGTCATCGGCGCCCAGCTACCGAGGCGCGGCAAGGGCAAGCGCGGAGAGGACGAGTAGGCCGTCGGGAGGGCCGGCTGTGGCGTCCTGGCGTAGGCGGCCGCTTCTGACGGGCGCGCTGATCATCGGCGGTCTCGTCGTCGCGTTCCTGGTCGTCGTGGCCGCCGTCTCCGGCGGCGGCCGGGGGCTCGCTCGCGGCGGCAAGGTCGCCGTGGTCGAGGTGACCGGCGTCATGGTCGACTCGACCAAGGTCGTGCGTGCCCTCAGGCGCCACGGGGCGAATCCGGCCGTGCGGGCCATCGTCCTGCGCATCGACTCGCCGGGGGGCGGCGTCGGTCCGGCGCAGGAGATCTTCGAGGAGATCAAGCGGATCCGCCAGAAGGAGCAGAAGAAGGTCGTCGCCTCGATGGGCGCGATCGCGGCTTCCGGCGGGCTCTACGTGGCGATGGCGGCCGACCGCGTCGTCGCCAACCCCGGCACGATCACCGGATCGATCGGGGTGCTCGTGCAGTTCCTCAACCTCGAGGGGCTCGGCGAGAAGGTCGGCGTCCGGGCGGTCGTCGTGAAGAGCGGCCCCTTCAAGGACATCGGGTCGCCGGCGCGGCCCATGAGCGACGAGGACCGGCGGGTCCTCCAGGCGGTGATCAACGACGTCTACGAGCAGTTCGTGCGGACCATCGTCGTCGAGCGCGGCCTGCCCGAGGCGGAGGTGCGGAAGTTCGCGGACGGGCGAGTCTTCTCGGGCCGTCAGGCGAAGGATCTCGGCCTGGTCGACGCCGAGGGGAACCTCTGGACGGCGATCCACGAGGCGGCGGTCCTCGCGAACATCCCCGGGGAGCCGACCGTGATCTTCCCGGAGGAGCCCCGCGTCTCCCTCATCGACCTGCTCACCGGCCGCGCTCTCGCGGTCCTGCGCGAGCGGCTCGGCACGGGGCTCGCGGCCGACGCCATCTTCGGACCCTCGCTGCGGGTCCAGTACCTGCTCGCCCCGTGATGCGTCCGGGGCGAGGGCACACGACGAAGGAACCACGAGAAGCATCATGACGAAGAGCGACCTGGTCGCCCGGGTGTCCGAGCGGACGCCGGGCATGAGCATGAAGGACTCCGAAACCGTCGTGAACCTCATCTTCGACACGATGACCGAGGCGCTCATGCGGGGCGACAAGATCGAGATCCGCGGTTTCGGCTCCTTCAAGGTCAAGCACCGCGAGGCGCGCGAGGGGCGCAACCCGCGCACCGGCCAGGAGGTCAAGATCCCGGCCAAGCGGACGCCGTTCTTCAAGGTCGGCAAGGAACTGAGGGACCGGATCGACTCCTGACCGCCACACCGTCCCGCCTCCGCGTCCCGGGGAGGCGGGGGCGCGCGACGCGCCTTCGCGCCGTCCCCGGGGTCCGTCACCCGCGGCAGCCTCCACGTGAACGGCCCGCTCGGCCGCTTCCCCTTGCCGGGGGGGAGGGCAGGTGCCTACACTGAAGACGTCCGTGTC
>DATCKS010000554.1:0-3434 GCA_036562265.1 Thermodesulfobacteriota bacterium
CCTCGGGGGGGAGGTTGCCGATGTAGGCCTGGTTCGGCCCGTACGCAACCACGTCCTCGTACGACCGGAGGTGTCCGGCAAGCGTCCCGGCAAGGGAAGGATCGCGGGCGAGGTCGCGTGCCGGCCTCGACCCGTAGCGCACGAGGCCCGGCGCGTGGGCGAGGACGTTGGCGACGGCGGTGACGACCGGGAAGGTCATGCCGGCCTCGCAGGCCCGGCAGGGTCGAACAGGGTCGGGCCGGTGACGGGCGTGCGGAGCGCCCGGATGGCGTGACGCAGGAACTCGACCCGCCACGCCCGCTCGTCCTCCGCGCCGAGGGCCGGGTTGCCGCAGGGATGGCTGAACCTCGGGCCGCGCAGGACACGATTCGCGCCGACCTTGAGGGCGACCGAGGGGAGGCTCGTGACCGTGACGGTCGGCAGCCCGGCCCTCTCCAGCTCCTTCGCGAGCGTAGCACCGCTACGCGTGCCCGACCCTCAGGTGGCGACGAGGAGCACGGCGTCGACGTTCTGCTCGCGAAGCTCGGTCGCGATCTCGCGGCCGTATCGCTCCATCTGCGCGAGGATGCCGTGGTTGCCGCACGTGACGTAGTAGGTGTCGAGGAGGGAGCCGATCTCCCCCCGGCGCACGAGGTCGCGGATCGCGTCCACCGGCAACAGGCGGTCCGGGTCGTCGAGGGCGAACGAGGCGTCGTAGCCGCTGTGGACCACCTCGAACTCGCCGCGCTCGAGGTCGTCCTTGCCGGCGAGGCTGTACCTGAGCCACTTGCTCGCCCGCACCCACTCGAGCCGATCCGGATTGCCCGGCGGAACGAGACCGGACTCCGTCACGAGCGCAAGCCGCATCCGGCTCGGGTCGGCCACCGGCGCCGGCGGGACGACCGGGGCGTACGTCGGCAGCGGCACCTCGGTCTCGAACGGCCGTCCGGCGAGGCGCGCCATCAGGAGATCGAGCGCCCGCGCGCTGGCCGCCCGGTCGCTCCGGCCGTTCATGCGGCGGCCGCGCGGAAGGTAGCCCTCGGCCGCGGCCGGCCCGAGCGCCTCCCCTCGCCCGAGCTTCCTCGCGAGCCGCGCCATCGTCTCGATCGCCGCGCGCATGCCGCCGGCCGCGGCGCTCGTCGAGACGATCAGGACATCGCGCCGGTACAGCTCGACGGCGGCGTTCTCGTGGTACATCCCCGTCAGCGCCGGCCGGCCGAGCCGCCGTTCCACCTCCACGCAGACCCGCCCGCAGGCGAGCCCGTAGCGGCCCGCGTTGAAGGCCGGGCCGGCCACCACGACGTCGGGGGCGAACCGCTCGACGAGGGTCACGATCTCCGCCGCCGCCTCGTCGGGCCGGTCGGCGAACGTCCCGTCCCCGCAGATGACCGTCCCGACGACCTGCCCGTCGCCGCCGAGCGCCTGCGCGAGCGCGAGCCCCGGCCCGACCGCCCCCTCGCGCGCCTGCGGCTTCGCGTCGGCCCGGTCCTCACCGCCGATGCCGGCGAAGAACTGGTTGAGGTAGTGAACGACTCGCATCAGTATTCCTGCGCCACGATGCCGCGACGGTTCATCTCGGCCGTCACGGCGTACAGTTCCTGGATGCTGACCTCGATCTCCCCTCCGGCCGGAACGCCGCGGTGCGCCAGGTGGGTGGCGCCGATGAGCCGCTCGACCGCCGGCAGGCGGACGCGGCGATCGATCCCGCCGCTGCTGGCGAGGGCGATCGCCTCCGGCGCGAAGTCGACGAGCGGGGCGTCGGCCCCCTCCGGTCCGCCGTACTCGTGCACGACCGCCCCGGTCGGGATCCCCGCGCGCTCGAGCGCCTGCACCGTCAGCATGAAGTCCACGTGGGTGTTCCCCGTGGCTTCGTAGGTGCAGAGCGCCCCGTCCGCGCGGAGCATGCCGGCCAGCTTCGCCACGAAGTGCGCGGAACGCTCCTTGAGGAACTCGTTCTCGTGGTGTCCCCGGGAGACGATGACGCCGACGAACTCGAGGTCTCGCCCGTGCCGCGCGTAGAGCGTCTCGAGGGACGGATGGCGGGTATGCACGTAGGTCGGCGTCTTGGTGCCGGTCTTGTAGTTGGCCCCCACCAGCGCGCCGTCGAGGAGTTCGTTCGGGTGGAGCACCGTCGGCACGACGTTCGCCATCTCGTGACCGTAGAGGAACGTGCGCACCATCGGCCCCTGGTTCCTGACCTGGTGGACCCAGACCACCCGGGGCAGGCCGGGTTGCACGCCGGCGAGTTCGAAGCGCTCCTCTCGGGCCGGATCGAGACCGATCGTCGCCGCGGCCAGGTGGTCGGCGACGCGCAACCCCGCACGCCGGATCGCGTCGTCGTAGTCGTCGTTGCTCGAGGTCTGACCCGGCGTGCAGACGAGGAGCAGGTTCACGCGATCGGCGCAGCCGGCGTACGCGGCGCCCGGCCCGCTCATCTCGATGATCCCTTCCTCGAACGCCTGCACGCCGCTCGCCGGGAACGGGAACTCGGTGACCTCGACCACCGAGAACCCCTCGAGCCTGTGGGTTCGGCCGCTTCCGCAGGTGTGGGGCGGACCGTTGAACCCCGGGAACGCGCTGCCGGGTCCCTCCACCTTGCGGAGCGGCTCGATCGCGTCGAGGGCACGCAGGACCCTCGCGGAGTCGCCCGGGTGGACGACCTCGAGCCGGACGTCACGAATGCGCGGGTCCTCGAGCACGAGCGACCGCACCGCCTCGACCCCGATCACGAGGACCCCGTCCCCGTAGCGGGTCTCGGCGCCAAGCTCGGCGCGTCGTACCGGAAAGGACGCGACGTCGAGTCGCATCGCCTGCCTCCACCCGTCCCCGTAAAGAGGAGCCGACGGCATTTCTCATAGAGAAACGCCGTTTTCCCGGCGACCCCGCGGCCACTCTAGCCGATCGTGCCGGCCCGGACAAGAGGTCGCACGCCGCCGCGACGGCCGATCGGCCTCTACAATCTCTCCCATGCGCGCCTTTGCCGCCGCGTGCGAGGCGGTCGGCGCCACGCGCTCCCGGCTCGCCAAGCGGGCGGCGCTCGTGGCCTACCTCGCCTCGCTCGACGACGCCTCGCTGCCGGTCGCCTGTACCTTCCTCGCCGGGCGCCCCTTCCCGCCCCGCGACCCGAGGAGTCTCGGCCTGGGGTACGCCGGGCTCAGGGCCGCCCTTGCCGGCGCCGCCGCCCTCGATCCCGCGGCCATCGACGCCGAGACGTTGAGGACGGGCGACCTCGGCACGGCCGCGGAGCGACTGCTGGCCGGGCAGCAGCACGCGGCGGCCGCTGCCGAGGCGAGCCGACGCCAGGGGGACGAGGCCGAAGGCCCGGACGCGGCACGGACGGGCGTCACGCTGCTCGACGCCCGCGCCGCCTTCGACCGGATCGCGGCGGCGCGCGGCCCGGGCGCGAGGGCGGCGCGCCTCGGCGCGCTCCTGCACCGCGCCTCGCCGGTCGAGGC
>DATCKS010000558.1:0-5769 GCA_036562265.1 Thermodesulfobacteriota bacterium
GCTCGGGCCGCTTCATCGCGAAGCTCACCGTCGCCTTGAGGAAGCCGAGCTTGTCTCCGGCGTCGTAGCGCTCTCCCTCCACCTCCAGCGCGTAGATCGGCTCGTCGGCGAGCAACGCGCGCAGGCCGTCGGTGAGCTGGATCTCGCCCCCCTTGCCGGGTTTCGTCTCGGCCAGCTTCGCGAAGATGCCGGGCGTGAGCACGTAGCGGCCGATGACGGCCAGCTCCGACGGCGCCCGATCGATCGACGGCTTCTCGACCAGGTCGCGCACGCGGTAGAGCCCCGGCTCCCCCATCCGCTCCGGATCGATCACCCCGTAGGCGGAGATCTGCGCCCGCGGGACCCGCACCACCGCCAGGACCGTGGCGCGGTGCCGCCGGTAGACGTCGATGAGCTGGCGCATGGCCGGCGTGCGGGAGTCGATGACGTCGTCGCCGAGGAACACGGCGAACGGCTCGTCACCGACGAGGTTGCGGGCGCAGAGGATCGCGTGGCCGAGACCGAGCGCCTCCTTCTGGCGGACGTAGGCGAAGTCGGCCATGCTCGAGATCTCGCGGACCTCCCGGAGGAGCTGTCGCTTCCCCTTCTCGTCGAGGAGCATCTCCAGCTCCTTCGAGACGTCGAAGTGGTCCTCGATGGCGGTCTTGCCGCGCCCGGTGACGAGGATGATCTGGTCGATCCCGGAGGCGATGGCTTCCTCGACGCCGTACTGGATGAGCGGCTTGTCGACGAGCGGCAGCATCTCCTTCGGCGACGCCTTGGTCGCCGGGAGGAACCGGGTCCCGAGCCCGGCCGCCGGGAAGACGGCCTTGCGGATCCGCTGCTCCTTCATGTGCGGCATCGTAGCCGCCTGTGGACAGCAGGGTCAAGGTCGGCCGTCGAACACCTTCGCCACCTCGGCCAGGTCCCGCGTGACGCGGGCCGGCGGCAGCGACTCGAGGAACACGCGGCCGTAGGCGCTGCGCGTGATCCGGCGGTCGAGGATCGACAGCACGCCGCGGTCGGTGGGGGTGCGGATCAGCCGCCCGAAGCCCTGCTTGAGGGCGATCACCGCGGCAGGCAACTGGTAGGCGACGAACGGGTTGCCGCCGTCGGCCGCGATCCGTTCGATGCGCGCCTCGACGAGCGGCTCGCCCGGCGACGCGAAGGGGAGCTTGTCGATCACGACGCAGGAGAGCGCCTCCCCCGGCACGTCGACCCCCTCCCAGAACGACTGCGTCGCGAAGAGCACCGCGCCCCCCTTCCTGAACTCGTCGAGCAGCCTTCCTTTGGGCGCGTCGCCCTGCAAGAGGCAGCGGTACGGCAGCCGCCCGCGCAGCGCCTCGTGGACCTCCCGCATCATCCGGTAGCTCGTGAAGAGGAGGAAGGCGCGACCCCGCGTGACCGACAGGATGCGCTCGATCTCGAGCGCCGCGGCGCGGGCGAAGCCGGGCGAGGCCGGGTCGGGGAGATCGGGCAGGTAGAGGACCGCCTGCGACGCGTAGTCGTAGGGGGAACCGAGCACGAGGTCCGCCGCGTCGGGGCCGAGCCCGATGCGCCCCTTGAAGTAGTCGAGCGTGCCGTCGGCGGCGAGCGTCGCGGAGGTAAAGACCAGCGCGCCGCCGTAAGGCAGCAGGCGGGCCCGCATCTCCTCCTCGATGTCGACCGGCGCCGCCGCGAGGGCCACGGAGCGGCGGCGCTGCTCCGACCAGTAGACGAACCTCGGGTCGTCGGCCGCCACGATGAAGGCCAGGTCCTCCGCCGCCGTCCGCGCGCGCCGCACGAAGGCGTCGGTCTCCTCGGTCTTGACCGCCAGGTGGTCGAGGATGGCGGCGATCAGGTCGAGGGTCGCCTTGAGTTCGGCCGCCAGCTCGAGCGCGCCCATGGCCTCCACCGTCTCGCGCCGCAGGCGGCGGCGCTCGCCGTCGCGGCCGGCGAAGCGGGCGAAGAAGCGGTCGCGCCTGGCGACCAGGTCGATCAGGGCCGCGTCGAGGGCCGGCTCGTCGACCTTCGCCGTGCGCAGGTGCTTCGAGAGGTCGCGGAAGAAGTCCTCGATGCGGGCCGAGGAGACCTGCCGGCCGAAGTACTGCGTGGCGACGTCCTCGATCTGGTGCGCCTCGTCGAAGATCACCGCCTCGAAGGGGGGGATCACCTCGCCGAAGCCGGTCCCCTTGACCGCCAGGTCGGCGAAGAAGAGGTGGTGGTTCACGACCACGAGGTCGGCCTCGGCCGCCTGCTGGCGCATCCGCGTCACGAAGCAGTCGCGGTAGTCCTCGCACCGCGTGCCGCGGCAGTGGTCGCTCGTGGCGGCGATCTCGGCCCAGGGCGCGTAGTCGTCGGGCAGGGACGGCAGCTCCGCGCGGTCGCCCGTCTGCGTCTCGCGCACCCAGGCGCGAATCGCCTCGAAGTGGGCCGCCTCGTCCCGCTGCCGGAACGAGGCCGTGCGCGCGAACTCCCGCAGGCGGCGCCGGGAGACGTAGTTGGCCCGCCCCTTCATGTACGCGGCCCGGAACGGGACGCCGAGGTACCGGGCGAGGAGCGGGATGTCGCGGGTGTAGACCTGCTCCTGGAGCGCCTTGGTGCCGGTGGAGACGACCACCTTCTTGCGCGAGAGGATGGCCGGGACCAGGTAGGCCAGGGTCTTGCCGACGCCGGTGCCCGCCTCGACCACCAGCGCCCCGCCCCGCTCGAGCGTGCGGGCCACGGCCCGCGCCATCTCGAGCTGCTCCCGGCGGGACTCGAAGCCGGGCAGACGCCGCTCGAGGAGCCCCCCCGGCCCGAGGACGGCGTCGACGTCGAGCCCCCGCGCGGGGCGACTGGTGCTCATGCGGGTAGTATATCCTCGAATCCGGGCCGCTCGAGGAGGAGCCGACCGCAGCCTCTCGGCAACGGCCTCGGGGGCGAACGCCTCGCCAGGATACCACCCGCAAAGGAGCGCGCCGGCCGCGGTCGGCCTCACGAGGACCGGCTCGGTCCGGACCGACCCCGTTACTCGACCGCGGCCGCCGTCTCCGTGGCGATGGGGACCAGGACGATCTCGATGCGGCGGTTCTGCGCCCGCCCCTCGGGGGTGTCGTTCGACGCCACGGGGTGATGCTCGCCGAAGCCGGTCGCGGCCAGGCGGGTCGGGTCGAGGCCGCCCTGGTCCTGGAGGAACCGGGCCACGGCCGTCGCCCGGGCGGCCGACAGCTCCCAGTTGGTCGGGAACCGCGACTGGAGGGCGGCCGAGATGGGGACGTTGTCGGTGTGCCCCTCGATCTGGACCCGCTTGTCCGAGACGGACCGCAACACCTCGGCCACCTTCCGCAGCACCTCGCGGCCGCGCGGGTTGATGGCGATCGAGCCGGAGTCGAAGAGGATCCGGTCGACCAGCTGGACGGTGAGCCGATCGCGAAGCTGCGTGATCCTGACCTGCCCCTCGGCGATCTCCCCCTTGAGGTCGGCCACGAGCCTGTCGTAGGTGGCGGTCGCCTCCGCCAGCCGGCGCTCCCGCTCCTCGAGCTGCGCCCGCGTCTCGCCGAGGCGCTCCCGCGTGGCGGCCAGCTCGGCCTCGGCGTCGGCGAGACGCTGCCGCGTCGCCGCGAGCGCCTCCTGCGCGGCGGCAAGCTCGGTGCGAGCCTCCACCAGGTCCGCCTTCGCGGTCGCCAGCTCGGCGCCGAGCTCCCGCGTGCGGGTCTCGAGCCTGAGCCGATCGGCGGCGAGCGCGTCGCGCTCGGCCAGGAGCCCGGCGGCGCGGCTCTCGGCCGCGGCCAGCGCCGCGCCCGTCTCGGTGAGCCGCTTCGACAGGTCGGCCTTCTGCCGGTTCAGGTCCTTGACGAGGTCGTCGTACTGGTAGCGGAGGCGCTGGATGTCGACGTCCTTCTCGGACGCCGCCGACTGCGCGATGTCGAGCTGCCGGGCGAGCGTGTCGCGCTGGTCGGTCACCTCGGCGAGCTGCCCGGCGAGCCTTGCCGCCTCGGCGCGCGACTCGGTGAGGGCGGTACGCAGGGCGTCGCGCTCCTTGACCGCGGCGGCGAGGCTGCGCTCGGTCTCGCCGAGGCGCGCGTCGATCTGGGCGGCGCGGATCGCGAGCTGGTCGCTCTTCTGCCGCTCCTTCGCGAGCGCCGCCGCGAACCGGTCGGCCTCCTGGCTCTTCTGGACGAACTCCCGCTTCGAGACGCACCCGGCGGCGACAAGGGCGATCAGGACGAACGCGGCGGCGCGGACGACGGTCATGACGACCTCCCGGCGGCCTCGGCCCGCTGCCGAGGCTTCGCCATCAACCCCCGGGGGAGGCGGCCGGCGCGCGTGCGCTCACAGCGTCCGTCCGGCGACCTCGGCGAACTGCCGGAGCTTCTCCATGAGCGCGGCGAAGCGGGCCGGCTTCAAGGACTGGGGGCCGTCGCTCTCCGCCTGGTCGGGCCGCGGGTGGACCTCGATCATCAGGCCATCGGCCCCCGCGGCGATGCCGGCGAAGGCGAGCGGCGCGACGTACTGCCAGTGACCGGTGGCGTGACTCGGGTCGACGATGACCGGCAGGTGCGTCTGCTCCTTCAGCACCACCACCGCCCCGAGGTCGAGCGTGTTGCGCGTGGCCGTCTCGAAGGTCCGGATGCCGCGCTCGCAGAGGATGACGTTCGGGTTCCCCTCGGACATGACGTACTCCGCCGCCATGAGGAACTCCTGGATCGTCATGCTCATCCCGCGCTTGAGGAAGACGGGCTTCCTCTGGCGGCCGAGGGCCTTGAGGAGGCCGAAGTTCTGCGCGTTGCGGGCGCCCACCTGGAGGATGTCGGCGTGCTCGGCCACCGCCTCGATGTCCTGGGGGTTCAGGACCTCGGTGATGACCGGCATGCCGGTCTCCTTGCGGGCCCGGTCGAGGAGGGCGAGCCCTTCGTACTCGAGCCCCTGGAAGCTGTAGGGCGACGTGCGGGGCTTGAAGGCGCCGCCTCGCAGGATGTTGGCCCCGGCGGCCTTGACCGACCGCGCGGTCTCCATGAGCTGCGCCTCGCTCTCGACCGAGCAGGGCCCCGCCATGATCGCGAGTCGACGGCCGCCGACGACGACCCCCTCCCCCACACGGATCTGGCTCGTCTCCGGATGCCCCTCCCGCGAGGCCAGCTTGTAGGGCTTGAGCACCGGCATGATGCTCTCGACGCCCGGGAGGCTCTCGAGGTTGGAGAGCTTGACGGCCTTGCCCCGTTCGTCGCCGACGACGGCGATCACCGTCCGCTCGACGCCGCGGATCATCCGCGGGTCGTAGCCGAGGTCGCGGACGCTCGAGATGACGCGCGCGACCTCGTCGTCGGTGGCGTGGGCCTTCATGACCACGATCACGGGAGGTCTCCTGTCCGGAAGAGCGAGCGGGATCGAGAGGTTAGCGGCAGGCTGGCAGGCATGTCAAGCTCCGGAGGCCTGGTGCTCCTCACGGGAACCCGTCGGACCGCGACGACCCGTCGGCTGCGGGACCGCCCGCCGTCGGACCCGACTTTCGTGCATAATTCTCTCATGCCTGCCGACCTCCTCGCGCGCCTGCTGACCGACCTGCCGGCCGCGGTGCGGGCCGTCGACACGGGGGCGGTCACGAGCTTCGACCTGGTGGAGGCCGCGCTCGAGCAGGCGGCCGCCTGGGAACCGCGCATCCACGCCTTCGCCTGGCTCGACCCGGCGCGCGCCCGCCGCCTCGCCTCGGAGGCCGACCGCGCGCGCGGTCGGGGGGCGGCGCTGGGCCCGCTGCACGGCGTACCGGTTGCCCTCAAGGACATCATCGACACGGCCGGCATCCCGACCGAGAACGGCACGGCGCTGCAC
>DATCKS010000035.1:0-4898 GCA_036562265.1 Thermodesulfobacteriota bacterium
GCCTTCCGTTTCGTCACCATGGTTCCGACATAACGCGGGGAATCTCGCCCGCGATTCTTATCTAGAGCGGCGGAGGGATGGGCCCGACGAAGCCGCAGCAACCGGCAGCCCCGACGGGGGGCTGCGCTGGTGCTAACTCCCCCGGCGAGGCACGTGGCCGCCCAGACGGGCGGCCGTCCGGCCAAGGCCGAAAGATAAGAATGCCGGACGCCTCGGGCGTCGAAGAGCCTCTTCTTATCGTGGGATCTGGTGTGGCCCCTAGATAAGGACGAGGCTTTTTTCATGCCCGTCCGGCCGAGGGTCTCCATGACACACGCGCGCACGCGCTACGTGACCGGCCTCAAGTGTCGCGAGTGCGGTCACGGCTACGAAATCGCTCCGGTTCACGTCTGCGAGTTCTGCTTCGGTCCGCTCGAGGTCGTCTACGACTACGAGCGGATCGCCGGCGCCGTCTCCCGGGAGGTCATCGAGCGGCGTCCCCCGACCATGTGGCGCTACCGCGAGCTGCTCCCGCTCGACGAGGCCCCCACCGTCGGCCGCCAGGTCGGCTTCACGCCGCTCGTCGAGGCGCGGCAGCTCGGCCGCGCGCTCGGCCTGTCGAAGCTCTACATCAAGAACGACGCCGTCTCCTTCCCGACGCTGTCGTTCAAGGACCGCGTCGTCGCCGTGGCGCTGTCGAAGTCGGTCGAGTTCGGCTTCGACACGGTGGCCTGCGCCTCGACCGGCAACCTCGCCAACTCCGTCGCGGCCAACGCGGCGTCGGCCGGGCTGAGCTGCTACGTCTTCATCCCGGCCGACCTCGAGGCGGCCAAGGTGCTCGGCACGTCGGTCTACGGCGCCCGCGTCATCGCCATCGACGGCGTGTACGACGAGGTCAACCGCCTCTGCTCCGAGATCGCCGGCAAGTACGGGTGGGCCTTCGCCAACATCAACATCCGCCCCTTCTACGCCGAGGGGAGCAAGACGATGGCGTACGAGATCGCCGAGCAGCTCGGCTGGCAGGCGCCGGCGCACGTCGTCGTGCCGATGGCGGGAGGCTCCCTCATCACGAAGCTCGCCAAGGGCTTCAAGGAGCTCACGACGCTCGGTCTGATCCCGCCTGCGCGGACGCGGCTCTACGGCGCGCAGGCCACCGGCTGCTCGCCCATCACGACGGCGGTCAAGGCCGGCAGCGAGCTCTTCAGGCCGGTGCGGCCGAACACCATCGCCAAGTCGCTCGCCATCGGCAACCCGGCCGACGGCTACTACGCCGCGCGCACCATGCGGGAGTCGGGCGGCTGGGGGGAGGACGTGACCGACGAGGAGATCGTCGACGCCATCTCGCTCCTGGCCGAGACCGAGGGGATCTTCACCGAGACCGCCGGCGGCGTGACCGTCGGCGTGGCCCGCAAGCTCGCGCGCCAGGGGCGCCTGCCGGCCGACGAGCCGGTCGTGCTCTGCATCACCGGCAACGGCCTCAAGACGCAGGAGGCGCTGGCCGGATCGTCGCGCGTCGCCGCGCCGCGGCGCATCCGCCCGCGCCTGGCGGAGTTCGACGCCCTCGTCGCCGGCGACGACGCCGACAAGACCGCGGCCGCGGTGTAAGGAGACCTCTCGATGGCGATCACGGTTCGCATTCCGACCCCACTGCGCAGCCTCACCGGCGGCCAGGCCGAGGTGACCGCCTCCGGCAGCACCGTGGCGGACGTCCTCGCCGACCTCGAGCGCCGGCACCCCGGTCTCAAGGCGCGTCTCATGGACGAGCAGGGCCAGTTGCGGCGCTTCGTGAACCTCTACCTCAACGACGAGGACATCCGGTTCCTCGAGGGGCTCGCGACGCCGGTCCCGGCGACGGCCGACCTCTCCATCGTGCCGGCCATCGCCGGGGGAACGGCGCCGTGAGGAAGGTCACGCGCCGGGTCTGGCTCACCTACCCGCCTCACCTCATCGGCGAGCCGATCCTCTACCGCGCGAACCGGCGCTTCGAGGTGGAGACCAGCATCCGCCAGGCGTCGGTGACCGACCAGGTGGGGATCATGGCGCTCGAGTGCCGGGGCGAACCGGGCGAGATCGAGCGCCTCTGGGCCTTCTTCCGCGAGGCCGGCGTGCGCGTCGACCCCGTCGAGCAGGACGTCATCGCCGGCTAGACGGCGTCAGGGGGAGGAGCGGCCGCGGGCCTGGCCGCGGCCGAAGGCGACGACGTGCGTGGGGCGCGCGATCACGGCGACGCGCGTCCCTTCGGCGAGCGCCGAGGTCGACGGTAGGCTCGCGCGCAGCTCGAGGCCGGACGGCAGCCGGACGGTGTAGACCCGCTCGGACCCGTGGAAGACGCGGGCGGTCACGATCCCGGGGCCGTTCGGGTCGGCCTCGAGGTGCACGTTCGACGGCCTGAGCATCACGTCGACCGGCGTCCCCGGCGCGAGCCCCGGCTCGTTCGCGAGGCGGCCCACCTCGGTGTCGATGCTCTCCCCGTCGACGAGGCCGGGGACGAAGTTCGCCTGGCCGACGAAGAGCGCGACGAAGCGGGTCGCCGGGGCGTAGAAGATCTCCTCCGGCGTGCCGATCTGCACGAGCCGGCCGTGGTCGAGGACGCCGACCCGGTCGGCGATCTCGAACGCCTCTTCCTGATCGTGCGTGACGAGGATGACGGTCTTGCCGGCCTGCTTGAGCGTCCGCCGGATCTCGCCGCGCAGCGTGGCCCGGATCTCCGGGTCGAGGCTCGCGAGCGGCTCGTCGAGCAGCACGACCTCGGCGCCCGGCGCCATGGCCCTGGCGAGCGCGGTGCGCTGCTGCTGGCCGCCCGACAGCTCGTGCGGGAAGCGCCCCTCCATGCCCTCGAGCTCGCAGAGTTCGATGACCGTGCGGACGCGGGCCGCGCGCTCGGCCTTCGGCATCCGCCTCAAGCCGAAGGCGATGTTGTCGCGCACCGTGAGGTGCGGGAAGAGCGCGTAGTCCTGGAAGACGAACCCGATGCCGCGCTGCTCCGGCGGCAGGTGGACGCGGTCGTCGTCGACGACGCGGCCGCCGACGACGATTCGGCCGGTGTCCGGCGTCTCGAAGCCGGCGATGAGCCTCAAGGTGGTCGTCTTGCCGCACCCCGACGGGCCGAGGAGGGCGAGGATCTCCCCCGGCGCCACGTCGAGCGACAGGTCCGCCACGGCCGGCGCGGAGGCGGCCGGGTAGGTCTTCGTCACCCCTTCGAGGCGGATGCACGACGCTCGGGTCATCGCCGCCGAAGACGCGTGAGGAGGACGACCGGCAGGACGCCCGCGGCGACGATCGTCAGCGCCGGGAGCGCGGCCTCCTGCCAGAGCGACTCGGTGGTCCGCTGCCAGACCTCGACCGCGAGCGTATCCATCCCGAAGGGACGGATCAGCATCGTCGCCGGCATTTCCTTCATGACCTCGACGAAGACGAGGATGAGGCCGGTGAGGAGCGCGCCGGACACGAGCGGCAGGTGCACCTCGCGGAGCGTGCGGCCGGGGCCGGCGCCGAGGCTTCTTGCGACCTCGTCCATGCTCGGCGCGACGCGCGCGAGCCCCGACTCCGCCGCCTGGAAGCTCACCGACACGAACCGGACCAGGTAGGCGAAGACGAGGCCGGCGGCGGAACCGGTGAGGAGGAGCCCCGGCGAGGCGCCGGCGATCCGGCCGGCCGCCGCCTCGATGGCGTGATCGAGGCCGGCCAGGACGAGCAGCACGCCGACCGCCACGACCGATCCGGGCACGGCGTACCCGAGCGCCGCGACGCGGACCGCCCCCCGGAGGAGCCGCGTCGGCGCCATCCGGATGCCGTAGGCCAGGACCAGGGCGGCCGTGACGGCGACGACGGCCGTCACGGCCGACAGGCCGAGGCTGCGGGTGACGAGCTGCGGATAGGTGGACGCCACCCGCCCGGCCGCCCAGGCCTCGAGGCTCCAGGCCACGAGGACCCCGGTCGGCAGGACGAAGGCGATGAGCAGCACGAGGCCGCACACACTGGTCGCAGCCAGGGCCCGCCAGCCTTCGAGTCGGGGCAACTCGGCGGCGAGCGCCCGGCCGTGCGTCTGGGTGAAGCGGGCGCGGCCCCGGGCACGCCGCTCCGCCACGATGAGCCCCGCGGCCGCCACCATGAGGACCGCGGCGAGCTGGCCGGCCGCCACCCGGTCGAACATGCCGAACCAGACGCGGTAGATGGCGGTCGTGAAGGTCCGGTAGCCGAAGGTGGCCACGGTGCCGAAGTCGGCGAGCGCCTCCATGAGCGCCAGCGCGGCGCCGGCCGCGATGGCCGGCCGGGCAAGCGGCAGCGCCACGCGGAAGAAGGCGCCGCGCGGCGTCTCGCCGAGGCTACGGGCCGCCTCGAGCAGCGTGAGGCGCTGCTCGCCGAACGCCGTGCGGGCGAGGAGGTAGACGTACGGGTAGAAGACGAGGGTCATGACGGCGACGACGCCGCCGTAGGAGCGGATCTCGGGGAGCCTCGCGCCTGCGCCGAAGAGGTCCCGCAGCGCGGTCTGCACGGGGCCCGAGAACTCGAAGATCCCCACGAACACGAAGCCGATCACGTACGCCGGCATCGCGAGCGGCAGGATCAGCGCCCAGTCGAAGAGGTCGCGCCCGGGGAACCTCCGCGTCGCCACGAGCCAGGCGAGCCCGGTGCCGAGGACCGAGACCCCGACCCCCACCCCCACGAGCAGGAGCACCGTGTTGAGGACGAGTTCCGGCAGGAGCGTGGCCGCCAGGTGCGCCCACACCTCGCCTCTCGGCACGAGCAGGTTGGCCGCGACGAGGCAGACCGGCAGCGCCACCACGCCGGCGATCACCAGCGCGGCCAGCGGGAAGGCACGCCGCACGCGGGCCTTGCGTCGCGCGCGGACGGGCCGCGCGGCGCTCGCCGCGCGGCCCGTCAGCTCTCCCGCGAGATCCCGATCGGCGACCTGGCTA
>DATCKS010000002.1:0-1788 GCA_036562265.1 Thermodesulfobacteriota bacterium
CACCCGGTAGGCCCTGGGGCGGGTGGACGTGGCCCCTCTCGCCGCCGCGCGACCCACGATCGACGGCCTGATCGCCGCCGCCCCGGGGCGCGTCGGTCTGGTCGTCAAGTCGCTCTCGACCGGCGAGACGCTCGCCTGGTCCGCGGACGAGCGGTTCCCCGCGGCCAGCGTGATCAAGCTGCTGGTCCTCGTCGAGGCGCTGCGGCAGGCCGACGCCGGCCGCCTCGCGCTGGCCGACCCGGTCCCCATACGGCCGGAGGACCGGGTCGGCGGCACCGGCATCCTCAAGGAGCTGCCGAGCGTCCGGAGCCTCACCTGGCTCGAGCTGCTCACGCTGATGATCGTCGTCAGCGACAATACCGCGACCAACGTCTGCATCGACCGGCTCGGCTTCGACGCGATCAACGCGACGGCCGCGGCGCTCGGGCTCGGTGAGACGCGCCTCGAGCGGAAGATGATGGACTGGGAGGCGAGGGCCAGGGGGGTCGACAACTGGACCTCCGCGTCGGACGCGGCTCGCCTCCTCGAGCGGCTCGCGACGCGACGGATCCTCACGCCCGCCGCCTGCGACGCGGCCCTCGACATCCTCTCCCGGCAGCAGGTCCGCGACCGGCTGCCGCTCCGCCTGCCGCCCGACGTCCGGGTCGCCCACAAGACGGGCGAGCTCCCCGGGGTTCGCCACGACGTCGGCGTCCTCTTCCACGACGGCGACGCCGTGGTGATCGCGGCGCTGACCAGCGGCTTCGAGACGCCGCTCGGCCGCGGCCTCGTCGGCGGCGAGGCGAGCGACCTCATCGCCGGGATCGGCCGCGTGGTCTACGACGCGGTCGCGGCCCGGTAGCGGCGAGGCTCAGGCGCGCCCCCGCCTGAGCACCCGGCCCGGCCTGGCGCCGAGGAGACGCCCGTCGGCGACCACCGGCGTCCCGTTCACGACGACGTGGACGATCCCCACGGGCGGCCGGCACGGCTCGTCGTAGGTGGCCGCGTCGGCGACCCGCGCCGGATCGAAGACCACGAGGTCGGCCCAGGCCCCTTCGGCGACGACGCCCCGGTCGCCCAGGCCGAGCCGTTCGGCCGGCTGGCTCGTCATCTTCCGGACCGCGTCCTCGAGGGTGAGCACCTGCCGGTCGCGGACGTAGCGCCCGAGCACGCGCGGGAAGGTGCCGAAGGCGCGCGGGTGCGGCTTGCCGAGCGCGTCGGGATCGTCGACGGGGAGCGCCTCGCCGTCGGAGGCGACCATGGCGACCGGGTGCCGGAGGACCCGGTCGACGTCGTCGTCCGACATGCAGAAGACCACCATCCCCGTGTCGAGGCCGCCGTTGAGGAGGATATCGAGGACCGTCTCCGCCGCCGGCCGGCCGGCGGCCTCGGCGATCGCCCACACGCTTCGCCCCTCGAAGGCCCGCTCGCCGCGACAGGTGCTGATGACGATGCGGTCCCAGGTCTCCGGGCCGTCCGGCTGGCTCACGCCGTGGACCCGCCCGCTCGTCAGCGCTGCCACGAGCCTCGCGCGGGCCTCGCGGTCGCGGAGCCTCGCGCGGGTCGCCTCGGCGCCTCCCTCGTGTGCCCAGCCGGGCAGGAGCGCCCGGAGCACGGTGCTCGTCGCCGTGTACGGATAGACGTCGAGGGTGACGTCGAGCCCGCGGGCGCGGGCGGCGTCGATCCGGCCGAGCGTCACCGCCACCTTCCCGTGGTTGCCGCTCCCCTTGGCCTTGTGATGGGAGACGTGCACCGGCACGCCGGCCCGCTCGCCCAGGCCGAGCGCCTCGTCGACCGCCTCGATCACCC
>DATCKS010000006.1:0-11159 GCA_036562265.1 Thermodesulfobacteriota bacterium
GGCGTGGTCGTAGTGCTCGTCCCCCATCCGGTCGTACTTGAGGGCGGCGCGCTGGAGCACCCGCTCGACGAGCGGACGGTCGATCACGCCGCGCGCCGCGCGGGCCGCCGCCTCGAGCGCGTTCAGCGCGTAGCGCGCGTCGCCGTTGGCCGACAGCACGAGGTGCTCGCGGGCGTCCGGCGCGAGGACGAGGCCGGTCCGGCCGAGGCCGTGGTCGCGGTCGGCCATGGCGCGGTCGAGGATGGCGCCGATCTCCTCGCGCGTGAGCGGCTCGAGCCGGTAGACCGTGGCCCGCGACCTCAGCGCGGGGATCACCTGGAAGGCGGGGTTCTCCGTCGTCGAGCCGATCAGCGTCACCGTGCCGTCCTCGACGTACGGGAGGATGGCGTCCTGCTGGGCCTTGTTGAACCGGTGGATCTCGTCGATGAAGAGGAGCGTCGGCGCCGCGGCCCGGCGGGCCCCCTCGACCACCCGCCTGAGGTCGGCCACGCCCGCGGTGACGGCCGACACTTCCTCGAACCGGGCCCCGATCTCCCGGGCGATCAGGCGGGCCAGGGTGGTCTTGCCGGTGCCGGGCGGGCCCCAGAGGATCATCGACGGCGCGACGCCGGCCTCGATGGCGAGCCTGAGCGGCTGCCCCTCCCCGACGAGGTGCGCCTGGCCGACGTACTCGGCGAGCGTCCTGGGGCGCATGCGGTCGGCGAGCGGCGCGCGCCCCTCGCGCGCCTTCGCGCGCGCCGTCTCGAAGAGGTCCATACGACAGAGAGTGTAGCGCCCGTGAGACGGGTCGCGGCTGGGTGTGCCGCCGGAGGGCACCCCTCCGCGCCCCTTTGAACAGCTTGCATACCCGAATCGTCCAAGCCTGCGAAAACGCTGGTGCGGCCATGTGGCCCGGGCTTTGCAAAACCGTGGCCCAGGCTGTTCGACGGAGGTGTGGATGACGAGATCCAGGCCGCCCGACGTGCCCGCCATCCTCCCCGAACGCTCCGCGCTCGAGTTCTTCAACGAGCGCGTGACCAGCGCGCTCGTGAACCAGCGCGTGGACGCCACCGACGACGCCCGGTTCTACCTCGTCACCCTGCTCAACGACCGCCTCAACGCGAACCGCGCCGGCCCCGGCGCCGACAGGGACCTCGAGGACGAGCCGCTCGCCCTCGTGCTGGCGCGCGCGCTCCAGGCGAGCCTCAGCGAGCAGGTCGCCCTCCTCAAGGCGCTCGGCGACCGCGCCCTCTACGTCTCGGGCGTCTTCTCCGACAGCCTCGCCCGACACGTGGTGGACGTGGACTACTACGTCTCCATGGGGGAGATGGCGTACGGCAAGCTCGCCGGCGTCATGAAGGGGGGCCGCCGGCCCTCGGCCTACGCGGAACTCTACGACGAGCTGGCGTCGCGCTTCCCGGTCTTCGTCGAGGTGCTGAACGAGGTGAGCGAGGGGCTCTCGCTGACGAGCAACTCGGCACTCCTCAGGCTCTACGAGCGGTGGCTGCGCACCGGCAGCCGCCGGGCCGCCGAGAAGCTCTCGAAGGAGGGGATCGTGCCGACGCCGGTCCCGACGAAGTACCTGCAGTGAGCCACGGCGTCCTCCGCGAGATCCAGGCGAGTCTCGAGCGGACGTACGACCTCGCGCTTCCGGTCGAGGTCCAGGATTACCTGCTCGACGGCGAGGCGGCCGCGGCGCTCCAGGTCTCCGACGACAGCGTCCTCGTCCTGCAGGGCGAGGAGGGGACGCTCGACCTCGGCGTCTACCTGTCGCCCTCCTCGCTCGAACGCCTCTCGCGCCGCGATCCGTTCACGCGTCTCGACGGCGAGAACCTCTCGGCCTTCTGCGCCGCGACGGAGGAGGTGAGCCACTTCACCTACCTCGTCTGGAGCGCGATGTACGCGCGCCGCGTCACGCGGCTCGAGCTCGAGCTGCAGGCCGAGGTGGACAAGTTCGTGACGGCGGCGCTCTGCCTCGAAGCCCAGGGCGCCGGCGGCTCGCCCGAGGCGCTCGCCGAGCGGCTCTTCGAGCGCTTCGAGTTCAAGGCCGGTCTCGACGAAGAGAGCCGCGAGCGCTACCGGACCGCCAACGCCCTCGGCGGCCGCTACTGCCGCTCGCTCGCGCGCCGCTACCTCGGCCGCGATCGCCAGATCGGCGCCATGATGACCGAGCTGCGCCGCTTCTACCGCCTCCCGCAATCCGGCAAGCTCGAGACCGCAGGCGCCGTCGCGTAAGGGCGCCCCGCGAAGCGGGGCCGGGCGGAAGGCCCGAGCGCCGGCAGAGCGGTCCGCGGGCGGCAGGGTCAGGTCGACACCCTGGCGGGGTCCGGTCGACTCCGGCGCGCCTCGGGGGTCGTCTTCCAGCGCTGATGCCACCAGACCCACTGCTCGGGGTGGCGTCGTACGGCCGCCTCGATCCGCCGCGTGCACTCCGCCACGATCGCCTCGGCCGCCCTGGCCCTGGCCTCCCCCGTGAGCCCCGGCGGCGCCGGCGGCAGCGGCGGCTCGACCTCGAGCAGGTAGCGGCCGTCCGGCTGCCGCGTGCAGAAGAGCGTGAAGACGGGGGCGCCGGTCGCGAGGTGGAGGACGCCAGGCCCCCGCGTCGTGTAGGCCGGTCGGCCGAAGAACGGGACGAAGCAGCCGTCGACGTCCGTGTCCTGGTCGATCAGGAGGCCGAGGACGTGGCCTTCCCGCAGCGCCCGCAGGATGGGACGGGGGCCCTCGTCGCGCTGGATCGTGCGGATCCCGGAGGCGGCGCGAAGCTCGACGAGGAGGTCGTTCACCCGCGGGTCCCGGAACCGCGTGGCCACCACCTGGACCGGCACGCCGCGGCGGGCGCAGACGGCCGCGAGGAGTTCCCAGTTGCCGAGGTGCGCGGTGACGGCAAGGCCGCCGGTCCGCTCGCGCGTGAGGCGGTCGAGCACGCCGTCCGGGTCCTCGACCCGGACGAGGTCGGCGAGCGCCGCGTCCGACAGCCGCGTGAGCCGCACGGTCTCGACGAAGACCTGCGCGAAGTGGCGGAAGGTGGCCTCGGCGATGGCCGCCCGATCGGCGGCCGACTTCTCCGGAAAGGCGAGGGCGAGGTGCTCGGCCATCCGCTGCCGCTCGCGCGGCAAGAGCCGGAACGCGAGCCGGGCGGCCAGGCCGGCGAGCCCGCTCGCCGCCGGCGCGGGCAGCGTCGAGAGCGCCGCGCGGCTCCCTGCGACGAACGGGTAGAGGAGGGTGCGGCGCAGCCGCCTGGGGACGGAAGGGATCGCGATCGCCATCGGGCCGCCGTAAGGGTAGCATTCCGGGCGCGACCCGCCGATCCGCCGGTCGGGAGCGCCAAGGCCCACGCGACCTGCGACGAGGGCGATAGAGCGCGCGAAGGGGCGCGGCGGCGGGGTGGTATGCTTGGTGGCCGACGGGCTGCCGGCCGGCCCGGAGACGCCGGCCGACCGCACCCGGGCGGAGACCAGCGATGACCGACACCGAGCGCGCCAGGCGGGTCGCCGAGCACCTCATCCGCATCCGCGCGGTGCACTGCAACCTCGAGAACCCGTTCGTCTTCACCTCGGGGATCCTCTCACCGGTCTACGTCGACATCCGGCGACTGATCGGCTTCCCGGCCGAGCGGCGGGAGGTCATGGACCTCATGGCGCGCATGGTCGAGCTTGAGATCGGTCTCGAGGCGTTCGACGTGGTCGCCGGCGGCGAGACCGCCGGCATCCCGTACGCCGCGTGGCTGGCTGAACGGCTCGACCGGCCGATGATCTACGTGCGCAAGCAGCCGAAGGCGTTCGGCCGCGGCGCGCAGATCGAGGGGCGCCTCGAGGAGGGGCAGCGCGTCCTCCTCGTCGAGGACCTCGTCACCGACGGCGGCAGCAAGTTCAACTTCCTGCGAGGCATCCGCCAGGCCGGCGCGACGGTCGGGCACCTGGTCGTCGTGTTCGAGTACGGCACCATCCCCGAGACCCGGCCCGCGCTCGCGGCCGAGGGGGTTGAGCTCCATTCCCTCACGACCTGGGCGACGCTGCTCGACGTGGCCGAGTCGAAGGGCTACTTCTCGCCGGTCGAGATCGCCGAGACGCGGCGCTTCCTCGCCGATCCCAAGGCCTGGGGCACCACCCGCCGGCAGGCAGGCGCCTGATGGCCGACCGTCCGCTCCGCGCCCCCCTGGCGGCGGTCACGGCGCCGCACGAACTCGCCGCCGCGGCCGGGCAGGCGATCCTTGCCCGCGGCGGGACCGCCATCGATGCGGCCATCGCCGTGGCGGCCGTCCTGTCCGTCGTCTACCCGCACATGACCGGCATCGGCGGCGACGGGTTCTGGCTCATCGCCGATCCCGCCGACCGCGGCCCCGACGGCGCCGTGCGCGTCCGCGCCATCGACGCCAGCGGCCGGGCCGCCGCCGCGGTCAGCCGCGAGGCCTACAGCGCCCGCGGCGCCATCGTGCCCTGGCGCGGGCCTGCCGCGGCGCTGACCGTCCCGGGCGCGGTGGACGGCTGGTGGGAGGCCCACCGGCACTCGGTCGAGCGGTGGGGCTCGACCCTCGCGTGGGCCGACCTCCTCGAGCCGGCCATCCGGTACGCCGAGCGCGGCTACCCGTGCTCGGCGAGCCAGGCGCGCTGGACGGCCGTGAACCTCGACACGGAGGACCAGGCGCGCAAGGCGCTGCAGCGCTTCGACGAGTGGGCGTCGACCTACCTCGTGAACGGCCGCCCGCCGCAGGTCGGCGAGGTCGTCACGAACCGGGCGCTCGCGCGGACGCTCGGCGAGATCGCCGCAGACGGCCGGGAGACGTTCTACCGGGGCCGGGTGGCGGCCGCGCTCTGCGCCGGCCTTGCCGAGGTCGGCAGTCCCCTCACCGCCGAGGACTTCGCCGCGCACCAGGCCGAGTGGGTGGAGCCGATCCGGCTCGCGTGGCGGGGGCTCGAGATCTTCGCCATGCCGCCCTCCACGCAGGGGGTGGCGGCGCTGCAGATCCTCGGCATCCTCGACGCCGCCGGGGTCGCCGACACCCCCGACAGCTCGGCCGACCGCATCCACCTCGTGGCCGAGGCAACCCGGCTCGCCTTCGCCGACCGCGACCGCTTCGTGGCCGACCGCGATCACATGCCGGTCGCCGTGGACCGCCTGCTCGACCCGGCCTATCTCGCCGCGCGCGCGTCGCTCATCGACCGCAAGCGCGCCATGGTGGCCGTGAAGCCCGGCCTGAGTACCACCGGGGGCGTCGCTGCGGGACCGGCCGACGGCGACACCGTCTGGTTCGGCGCGGTCGATCCGGCCGGCCGCATGGCGTCCGTCATCCAGAGCCTCTACTTCGACTTCGGCTCGGGGATCGTGCCGCGGGGGACCGGCGTCCTCCTGCAGAACCGCGGCGCCGGCTTTCGCCTCGAGCCGGACCACCCCAACGTCCTGGCGCCGCGCAAGCGCCCCTTCCACACCCTCTGCCCCCTCCTCGTCACCAGCGGCGGCGCGCCGCACGCGGTCATCGGCACGATGGGCGGGGACGGCCAACCGCAGACGTGCGCCATGCTCGCGCTGCGCCTCTTCGTCGACGGCCTCGACCCCAGGGCGGCCGTCGAGGCGCCGCGCTGGCTCTACGGCCGCACGTGGGGCGCGGCCACGCTCACGCTCGCGCTCGAGGCGGAGCTGTCCCAGACGGCGCGCGAACTCAGGGAGCGCGGCCACCCGGTCGAGGTCCTCGGCTCCCGCGTCGACCAGATGGGGCATGCCGGCGTGATCCGCCTCGACCCCGCGGGGGTCCGCCTCGCGGCGGCCGACCCGAGGAGCGACGGCGCCGCGATCGGCTTCTAGGGGCGGCGCGAGTCGGGCCGCCTCGCTGGGGGCGCTTTCGGTCACCCGGTGACGCGGATCGTCACCGCGCCGCGAAGGCGCCCCGGCGCGACGCGCGCCAGGCGCTCGATTCTGCTGCAGCGGCGCGGGGTTACCCTCGAATCCGGGCGAGCCCCAGGGGCACGGATCCTGCACGCCACGGCGTGACGCATCCCGTCCCCTGTGGGAGACATCGCCGAGCGATGATCGAGAGCATCCGGCTCCACGGAAAGATCTCGCCCACCATCGAGTACTTCGCCACCATCGCCGGCGCGAAGATCAACCAGCGCTACTACTACGAGTCGACCGAGGAGGACGGCGAACCGGTCGACCGGTTCTTCTCCGCCGGCAACGAGTTCCGCCTCACGCCCAGGGGGATCGTGCACCGGGGCGTCGGCGGCAGCTTCTGCGAGTACATGTTCGGCGTCGACCAGCCGATCGAGGACCTCGTCAAGCCCGACGTGGTCAATCGGCTCGTCATGTACGGCGCCATCGAGGTCGACGGCTCGGTCAGGTTCACCGACAACACCGACGGCTTCGACCGCTACGAGCGGATCTTCCTCGACGGCCACGCCGTCACGAACTACTACTTCTTCGTCCAGTCCGACTACAAGGGGAGCATCCGGGCGCGGCAGGAGGACCTGGTGCGCCGGCTCGGCAAGACGCTCAAGCGCTCCCGCAACGTGGCCCACGTGAGCACCGGCCGGGCCGACGACGACCTCCTCGTGAAAGAACTCCTCGAGGCGCTGCGCGAGCCCGGTTCGGCCCTCTTCCTCTTCCGGCTCGTGCACCGCCACCACGAGGAGTACTACGAGGCCTTCCGCCGCGCCTACGAGGCCGAGAAGGCGATCAGCGACGCCGACCGCGAGCAACTGGCCGCGCTCGCCGCGCGCTACGGGATCGCGCAGTACGCCCAGGAGCGCGTGAAGATCGACGTCATGCACAAGCATCCGGACAACAAGCGGATCATCGACGAGTACAAGGAGATCCTGATCGCCGCCGGCCGCAACAACGAGATCAACCTCTCGGAGATCGCGCGCCTCACGCGGCTTCGGACGCTGTCGGTCCGGAACAACATTCCGACGACCCTCTTCGACACCCTCGACGAGCGGCTCCTCAAGGACAAGAAGCTCGTCGAGACCGACGAGCCGGAGTACATCCGGGAGACCCGCGCCATCTTCGAGGGGCTCTTCCTCGCGCGGCCCGAGCTGATCGACGCGATCACCAAGGAGGACCTGGTCAAGCTCCTGCGGGCGAAGGCCAAGAGCGTGGCGCACCGCGACCTCGCGTTCGAGGCGATCCTCCTCGAGATCGGCCGGGTGTGCGACGAGCACGCGGTCCAGGCCGACGCCTCGGTGATCCTCGAGAACTTCTCCTCGATCATCACCTACTTCGACCGCTACGACACGACCGCCTCCACCATCAACCAGCTCGCCTTCATGGAGGCGTGGGATCACCCCGAGGAGAAGCTGCGCAGCCTCCTGCACAACAAGAAGATCTTCGACGAGGTCAAGAAGGGGCTCTTCGAAGAGCTGTTCATCGACCCGGTGCGCCGCAACACCTATCTCACGGCGTACGGCCGGCGCAAGGTGGAGACGATCGCCACGGGGCTCGTCGCGATCGAGGAGGGCAACGCCTCGGTGCGCGACATCGCCGCCGACCTGCTCGCGATCCAGGACGAGGCGGCGCTCTACCGGCTGGTGCACACGCACCTCAAGGACCGCATCAAGACCTTCTACTCGGAGCTGACCAGCAAGGTCGAGCAGGACGCCCTCCGCCGGATCCTCTCCGAGGAGCTGTCGTCGAAGGGGCTCATCGCCGGCGAGATCCCGGAGGGGCTCTTCCGGCAGGTCGTGCTCAACATCCAGAAGGAGGCGTTCTACGTGAACAGCCTCCTGCCCGAAATCCGACGGACGGGCGACATGCGGCTCCGGGAGGACTTCATCGAGAACTCCGGTCTCGACCGCTTCCACATCGAGGAGCTCGAAAAGGAGTACGACGAGCGCGTGGAGGCCGGCCTCGTCGGCGCGGGCGGCGCCGTTCACGCCGCGGTGGCGTGATGGGGGGCGGGCGGTGAGCGAGTCGCGGTGGCGAGAGCTCTTCGCCTTCACCCGGCGGCTCGGTCTCGCGCCCGAGGTGAAGCTCCGCGCCGACGCGCGGCCGCTGGCCCCGCGGGTTCGCGTCGTCGTCCGGGGGAGCGATCTCGCCATCGGTGACGAGACGGCCCCCCTCGAGGCGGTCGAGTGGGTCCGCGTCCCGCTCTTCGTCGTCGACCGGCGCGAGCGGCGGGTGCGCGATCGCTCCGCCGAGGTCGAGTCGCTCCTGGCCGCCGCCGGCATCCCGTACGTGCGAGAGGCGGCGGCCGTCGTCGTCCACGCCGGCCGCTAGCGGCGGGGACAGGGAGGGGCCCATGCAGATCGATCCCCATCGCCTCGGACCGCTCGCGGCCGAGGACGCGAGCCCCGCCGGTCCCGACGAGCTCTTCTCCGGCGCGCGCCGCTACCTCTCGAGGCGCCAGATGGCCCGCACGGCGGCGCTGCGCGACCTGGTCGCCCCGCGCGTCGACGCGCTGCTCGAGCCGGGCGAGCAGGTCCTCTACCTGGCGCGCGCCCACCAGATCCCGCCCGTCCTCGACCAGCTCGGCTTCGGGTACCTCGTCTACGCCTACCACACCGTCGCGCTCGTCCTCACCGATCGGCGGATCCTCGAGCTGATGCTCGACTACAACGGCAAGCGGCTCTCCACGCGGACGCGCAGCTTCGCGTGGGGCGAGGTGACGTCGGTCCGCGTCGGCTGGCGCGGCCTCGTCGTCAAGTCTCGCGCCGGCCGGACGCACCGCTGGAAGCTGCCGGTCAGGGGCGACCGGAAGGTCCTCGCGCTCCTTGCGCCGCGCATCACCGAGCGGCTCCTCGGCGTGCCGGCCGCGTCGGTCACGGCCTGGCCGACCTGGCACTGCCCCGAGTGCCGCGCGCCGATCGACGCGAAGGCGCGCGGCTGCGACGGCTGCGGGACCACGTTCAGGTCGAGGGCGATGGCGACCTGGCTCTCGCTCGCCTTCCCGGGGGCCGGCCTCTACTACGCCGGCCACCCGGTGCTCGGCACGCTCGATCTCCTGGGCGAGCTTTTCCTCTTCGCCCTCGTCGCCAACGATGTGACCCTGGCGCCGACGCCGGCCGAGACGGTCTCGGCGCTCTGGCTCGGCGTCGTCTTCTTCGTCCTGACCAAGAGCGAGAGCATCCACCTCGCGCGCGTCCTGGTCCACCGGACGAAGCCGGTCGGCGAGGCCGCCGCGACCTCCTGGCGCCGCTTCGGCATCGCGGGCGCGGTGGCCTCGCTCGCGGCCATCCTCGCCCTGCCGGCCGCGCAGGGCCTCGCGACGAACCCGATCGACCACGACCTCGTGTTCGCCCACGACGGGTGGCAGGGGCGGTTCGAGCGGGCGACCTGGCGCCACTTCGCGGAGGAGCCGCTCGCGCGGTCGGAGTGGGTGAGCGAGGAGGACTGGACCGTCACAGTCCTCGCCGAGCCGCTCGCGCGCGGGGAGAGCTTCGAGACCTTCGCGCGGAACCTCGACGCCGAGCGCCGCGCCGAGGGGCAGCCGCCGCTCGAGCCGGTGCGGCTCGGCCGGCTCGACGCGCTCCAGGCCCACACCCGCTTCACCACCGAGGACGGCGTCGAGGCGGTCTCGCTCCGCTACTTCGTCCTCGACAGGGAGGGCCGCGACGCGCACCTCGTCTTCTGGAACGTCGCGGCGGACGGCTACGAGGAGGCGGAGCGGCTCCTCGAGGCGTTGATCGCGACCGGCGACTTCGGGCCGCCCAGAGCCGAGCCGGCGCTGGCCGCGTCGACGCGCTGACGCCGGCCTCCCGGTCCCGTTGCCCGGCAAGGACGCCTCGACTACCCTGACGTCGCTGGCGTCCGGAGGGGAGGGGACCGTGCAGGATCGGGCAGCCGAGCTGATCGAGGCGCTCCGCCTCGTGCCGCATCCCGAGGGCGGCCACTACCGGGAGGTGTTCCGATCGGCCGACCTGGTCGAGCACCGCGACGGCCGCGGCGCGCGGTCGGCCCTCACGACCATCTACTACCTGCTGCGCGCCGGTGAGCGGAGCCGCTGGCACCGCGTCGCGTCGGACGAGGTCTGGCACCTCTACGAGGGCGACGGCCTCGAGCTGTGGCTCGCGGCGCCCGACGGCAGCGCCCTCACGCACGTCCGTCTCGGGCGCGCGTCGCCGCGCGAGACGCCCGTCCAGGTCGTGCCGGCCGGCATCTGGCAGGCGGCCCGGCCGCTCGGCGACTACGCCCTCGTCGGCTGCACCGTCGGGCCCGGCTTCGAGTTCGCCGACTTCACCCTCCTCGCGGACGACCCGGAGAGCCGGGCGCGCCTCTGCGCGCGCTGGCCCGATGCCGCGGCCCTCGTGTAAGATCGGGGCATGGGTACAGCCGACAGGATCGCCATCGTGACCGGCGCCGGCAGCGGCATCGGCAAGGCCGTGGCGCTCGCCCTGCTCGAGGAGGGCTATCGCGTCGTGCTCGCCGGGCGCCGCGCGGAGCGGCTCGAGCAGACGGCGCGGGAGGCCGGGCCGGCCGGCGCCCGTGCCCTGGTCGTCCCGACCGACGTGACCGACCCGGCATCGGTCCGCGCGCTCTTCGACCGCACCCGCGAGGCCTTCGGCCGGCTCGACCTCCTCTTCAACAACGCCGGCATCGGCGCGCCGCCGGTCCCGCTCGAGGACCTCACGTTCGAGCAGTGGAAGGCGGTCGTCGACGTCAACCTGACCGGCGCCTTCCTCTGCACGCAGGAGGCGTTCCGGATCATGAAGAGCCAGGTCCCGCGCGGCGGCCGGATCATCAACAACGGCTCCATCTCCGCCCACGCGCCCCGCCCCAACTCCGCGCCCTACACCGCCACCAAGCACGCCATCACCGGCCTCACCAAGTCCACCTCGCTCGACGGCCGCAAGTACGACATCGCCTGCGGCCAGATCGACATCGGCAACGCCCTGACGGAGCTGGCGAACAACATCCGCGCGTCGGGCGCACCGCCCGAGCCTTTCATCGACGTCAAGGACGTGGCGCGCGGCGTGCTCTACATGGCGAGCCTGCCGCTCGAAGCCAACGTTCAGTTCATGACGGTCATGGCGACGAAGATGCCCTACATCGGGCGCGGCTGATCGATTTTCAGCGTTCCTGCGTGGACGCCGTTCTCGTCACCGGCGCGATGGCCGAGCAGGATCGCAGCTCATCGGCGATCCGGCCGGCCTTGCCCGAGACCTGCGCGCGATAGCGATCCTGCTGCTCGGCCGCGGCGAGAATCGGGGCGCTGCGCTCGAAATGCAGGCGCGCCTGCTCGCACAGCCGGGCCC
>DATCKS010000011.1:0-2011 GCA_036562265.1 Thermodesulfobacteriota bacterium
CGGTGAGGTCCCGGACGTAGGTGTTCGGGTCCACCCCGGCCTTCTCGAGCAGCTTGCGCGACGTCGAGGGGCCGATGCCGTAGATGTACGTGAGACCGATCTCGACCCGCTTGTTCAGCGGGATGTTGATGCCTGCGATGCGTGCCACCTAGCGCGTCACCCCTGACGCTGCTTGTGCCGGGGGTTCTGGCAGATGACGAGGACCGCGCCGTGGCGGCGGATCACCTTGCACTTCTCGCAGATCGGCTTGACCGAAGCTCTGACCTTCATCGCTCCGCAATCGTTGGCTGGAAAGGACGGCGCCGACGGCCCAGGAGACGGCCGAAAGCGCGACCGCACAGGTTAGCAGGGGCGCGCATGCTGCCGCCGGCCGCCGCTAGGCGGCGCGCCGCTGCTCCTCGAGGTGCCACGGCGTGAGGATGCGCGGCCCCTCCTCGGTGACCGCCACCGTGTGCTCGAAGTGCGCGGCGAGCGAGCCGTCGGCAGAGTACACCGACCAGTTGTCGGACCCCATCCGGATGCCGTGGGTGCCGACGTTGACCATCGGCTCGACGGCGAGCACCATGCCCGGCTCGAGCAGCGGCCCGGTGCCGGGGCGGCCGTAGTTGGGGATCTGCGGGTCCTCGTGCATCGAGCGCCCGATCCCGTGGCCGACGAGCGAGCGGATGACCGAGAACCCCGCGGCCTCGACGCGCGACTGGACCGCGTGGCCGATGTCGCCGAGCCGCTTGCCGGGCCGGCACTGCTCGACCGCGTCGAAGAGCGCCTGGCGGGTGACGTCGAGCAGCTTGCGCGCGATCGGCGAGATCTGGCCGATCGGGAGCGTCACCGCCGCGTCGGCGACCCAGCCGTCGTAGACGACCCCGATGTCGACCGAGAGGATGTCGCCGCGCTTGATCTCGTAGGGCCCCGGGATGCCGTGGACGACCATCGAGTTCGGCGACGCGCAGATCGAGGCGGGGAAGCCGCGGTAGCCCTTGAAGGCCGGCTCGGCGCCCTGGGCGCGGATGAAGCGCTCGGCGGCCTCGTCGAGCTCGGCGGTGGTGACGCCGGGCCGCGCCTTGGCGCGCAGCAGCGCGTGGCAGCGCGCGAGGATGCGCCCCGCCGCGGCGATCTGCTCGATCTCCTCGGAGCTCTTGCGGATGATCATGGGCGGATCCGCCCAGGTTAGAGCTCGTCCTCGAGCCGGAGCGTGGCGAGCGTCGCGCGGATGTGGTCGTGGACCTCGGCCGGCGGGCGCGAGCCGTCGAAGCGGCGCAGCAGCCCGCGCTCCTCGTAGTAGTCGATGAGCGGCGCGGTCTGCTCGTGGTAGACGGCGAGCCGGTGCTTGACGGTCTCGGGGCGGTCGTCGTCGCGCTGGACGAGCCGCGAGCCGTCCTGGTCGCAGATGCCCTCGTGCTTCGGCGGGTCGAACTCCACGTGGTAGACGTGGCCGTTCTTCAGGCAGACCCGCCGGCCCGACAGGCGCCGGATGACCTCCTCGTCCGGCGTGTCGATGAGCAGCGCCGCGGTGATGCGGCGGCCGAGCCGCTCCATCTCCGCCGACAGCGCCTCGGCCTGCTCCCGGTTGCGCGGGAAGCCGTCGAGCAGGAAGCCGTCGGCGGCCTCGGGGCTGTCGATGCGCTCCATGATCATCCCGATGACGAGCTCGTCGGGGACGAGGTCGCCCCGGTCCATGTACTCCTTGGCCTGGCGGCCGAGCTCGGACCCCTCCCGTACGGCGGCGCGCAGGATGTCGCCGGTCGCGTAGTAGGGGAAGTCGAAGTCGGCCTGGAGACGCTCGGCCTGGGTGCCCTTCCCGGCCCCCGGGGGCCCGAGCAGGATGAGGTTGAGCTGCGTCATGGAGGCGGGAAGGCTACCGCGAAGGACGCGAGCAGGAGGCGCGGGCGGGCATGGCCGGATGCGCCGGCCCGGTCCTCAAGGTGCTCAGGCCGGGCGATGCGAGGACGCAGGGAGCGGCGCGTGCTCGGCACGCGAGCGACCGAGGACGCCGCAGCGCGAAGGCATGAGC
>DATCKS010000375.1:0-1536 GCA_036562265.1 Thermodesulfobacteriota bacterium
CGGCGAGGGAGGCCAGCTCGGCCTCGGAGAAGTGCCGCCGCGGCTGGGCGGCGTTCGGACGTATGTGTGCGATTTCGCAGAGGAAATACCCGCTCGGCCCGGATTCGGGCGCATCGGCCCGAGTCTCCGTCGCGGCCGGTCCCGGCGCCGCCGCCGGGCGGGGGATGGCCGTCGGCAGGAGCGCCGCCAGCCCCTTGCCGAGACCTCGGCGTCTAGTCGCGTCCATTCGCGAGGATCTCCTTCGCCAGCTCGAGGTAGCTCGTCGCCCCTTTCGACGCGATGTCGTAGAGGAGCACGGGCTTGCCGTGGCTCGGGCTCTCGGCCAGTCGGACGTTACGCGGGATGATCGTACGGAACACCCGGTCGCCGAAGTGCCGCCGGACCTCGTCGGCGACCTGGAGCGCGAGCCGGTTGCGGGGATCGAACATGGTGAGGAGGATCCCCGCGATCTCCAGTCCCGGATTGTACGACGCCCGCACGTGCTCGACGGTCGACAGGAGCGACGAGAGCCCCTCCATCGCGTAGTACTCGCACTGGAGCGGGATCAGGACGCCGTGCGCCGCGCAGAGGGCGTTGAGCGTCAGGTGCCCGAGCGACGGCGGGCAGTCGATGACGACGAACGCGTAGTCGGCCAGTACGGGCGCGAGCGCCTTCGCGAGCCGGCTCTCCCGGGCCGCCATGTCGACCAGCTCCACCTCGGCGCCGATCAGGTCGATCGTGGCCGGCGCCAGGTCGAGGTGCGGGCTCTCGGTCCGGCGGATCACCTCGCGCAGCGGGACCTGGCCCATGAGCACCTGGTAGACGGACTGCCGCACCTCGTCGCGGGCGACGCCCACGCCGCTGCTGGCGTTGGCCTGGGGATCGAGGTCCACGAGGAGCGTGCGCTTCTCCGCCACGCCGAGCGACGCGCCGAGGTTGACGGCCGTCGTCGTCTTGCCCACGCCGCCCTTCTGGTTGGCGATCGCGAGGATACGGGTCATCGGCCCCTCGGGTCAGGACGAGCGTTCTAGCATACGGCGGCGGTCGAGGGAAGGGACGTTCGACGTTCCACGTGGAACGTCGAGCAACAGCCTACCACCGCAGCCTACACCAGGCGCCAGGTCGTGGCTTCGTGTTGTCGTCGTGCCGTTCCCTTACCCGGCGGCCGCACCGGCGCTCTGCTCGCGGTCCCCTCTTCGTCTTGCGAGCGGCCGCTTCCGTGTCTCTCGGTGCGCCTGCCTGATCCCGATGCAACCCACTCCACGTAGTCCGGTCGTTCGACCGCTCCCGGTCGGCGGGCGGCCCCCGGCGCGGCTCGCGGCCCCTCGGCTCCCGAACCGCTCTGCCCGGTCCCAGCCTCCGCGCTCCGTGGGGGCGTGGGACGGATCGGCTTCGGGGTGCGAAGCGTCTGGAGAACGGCCAGGCCTGACCTCATGGAACTCCGGAGCGCATCAACCTGCGTCCGTCAGCAAGGCGGGTCGGGTGACGTTCGCGCTGCCGCCGGCACCGTCGCGCCCTACGCCCCCACCGCGAGCCTGGCCGGGCCTCGCTAGGTGG
>DATCKS010000020.1:0-2416 GCA_036562265.1 Thermodesulfobacteriota bacterium
GCTCGGCGACCTCGGCGGGTTCGCCCCGCGGGAGGTCGTGCACGTCGGCGACGACCCGGTCCTCGACGTCCTCGGCGCGCGCAACGCCGGTCTCAAGGCCGTCCACTTCACGCCGGCGCGGTCGCCCGAGTGGGCCGCCTGGGCCCTCCCGCCGCATCGCCAGCCGGATCTCCGCGAGACGCCGGCCCCCGATGCGACCCTCGTCCGTCTCGCCGACCTCCCGGCGCTCCTGGCCGGGTTGTAAGGGGGGACGATGGCCGCCGGTCCGACCCTAACCGAGTGGGCGATCGCCAATCTCCGCATCGGGGGCCTCAGCTTCGGAGGCTCGGGGCGCGCCCTGATGTACCAGGACCTCGTCGTGCGCGAACGGGGGTGGCTCACCGACGACGAGTTCTACGAGACGCTGACGCTCGCCCAGGCGCTGCCGGGGCCGAACATCGTGAACCTCGTCGCGTACCTCGGCGTCCGCTTCGCCGGCATACCGGGCGCGATCGTCGGGGTGCTGGGCCTCTGCCTGCCCGGGTCGCTCCTCGCCGCGCTCCTCTTCACGGTGGTGCCGTTCGAGCATCCGGCCCTGCGCGACCTCTTCCAGGGCTTCGCCCTGGGCAGCGCCGTCCTCTTCCTCGTCTTCGTCGGGCGGATGGCCCGGGGGCTCGCCGCCGCCCCGCCGATCCGTCCCCAGGGGCTCGACGACCCGCTCCTCTGGCGGCTCGGCGTGGCCGCCCTGGTCGCCCTCGCCTCGGCGCTCGGCACGCCGCTGCCGTGGCTCATCGGCGGCGGCGTCGCGGTAAGCCTCCTCGTCGAGTTCTTCGTCGAGACGCGCGCGTGATCGTCCTGTTCGACCTCTTCTGGACCTTCTTCCGCGTGAGCGTGCTCGCCTTCGGCGGGCTCTTCGGCGTCCTGCCCCAGGTGGAACGCCAGGTCGTGGACGAGCACGGGTGGGTGACGCACGACCAGTTCGTCCAGGCGTACGTCTTCTCGCAGTTCCTCCCGGGACCCAACTCGGCCATGCTGCCGCTCATCGGCTACCTCGTGGCCGGCTGGCCCGGCTTCGCCGCCACCTTCTTCGGCGTCTACCTCTGCCCGGCGCTCATCATGGCCTCCATCTACGGGGTCTACCGGCGCTTCCGTAACGTCGCGTGGGTCCACCGGGCCGAACTCGCCATGCGTCCCGTGGTCCTCGGGCTGATCGGCGCGTCGGCGGCAAGGCTCTGGTGGTCCGAGTCGACCGCCGCCGGTCCCCACGCCGACGCGGCCCGCATCCTCGCCATCCCGCTCACCGCGGGCGCGATGCTCGCCTACAGCCGCGGCTGGCTCGGCCCCTTCACGCTCCTCTTCGCGATGGGGGTCGCCTGGTGGGGCCTGGTGCGGATCCTCGCGCTCTTCTAGAGCGCCGGGACGGGTCCCTCGAGCCGCGAGGCGGCGCCCGCCGCCGCGGGGAGACGGCGCCCTGCGCCTCGACGCCGCCGGCTACTATGTACGATCGCCGAAGGCGACCACCCACGACGACAAGGAGGACGGACGGTGCGTGTACCAGGCGCAGTCACCGACCCCACGCGGGTCCGGACGGAGACGATCCAGTTCTCGAGCGGCGGCGACACCATCCAGGCCTACCTCGCCCGGCCGAGCGAGTCGGGACGATACCCCGGCCTCATCGTGATCCACGAGGCGTTCGGCCTCGTCGAGCACATCAAGGACCTGGCTCGCCGCTTCGCCAACGTCGGCTTCACGGCGCTCGCGCCGGACCTCTACTCGCGCACCGGCGGGCCCAACCCGGACGACCGGCCGTCGGTGATGGAGAAGATGTTCTCCCTGCCGGACGCCCAGGTCGTCCGCGACCTCGAGGCGGCCGCGGCGTACCTGCGCGGCCTCCCGGACGCGACCGGAAAGGTCGGCTGCATCGGCTTCTGCTCGGGCGGCCGCCAGACGCTGCTCTTCGCCTGCAGCACGACCCGGCTCGACGCGGCGGTGGACTGCTGGGGCGGCTACATCACGCGCGCGACGCCCGACGCCATCACGACGCCGGCCAGGCCGACGCCGGTCATCGACCTGGTCGATCGGCTGTCGTGTCCGCTGCTGGCGGTCTTCGGTGAGGAGGACCAGAACCCGTCGCCCGACGACGCCGCGCGCCTGCGCGAGCTGCTCGAGCGGGCCTCGAAGCCGGCGACGGTGAAGACGTACCGCAACGCCGGGCACGCCTTCCTCGCGGACTACCGGCCGACCTACCGCGAGGCGGCGGCGTTCGAGGCCTGGCCCGACATCGTCGGCTTCCTCGAGCGGCACCTGCGCTAGCGACCGTTCCCGGCGGCGCTCCCGGTCCCGCTCGGGCCGCGGTTGCGTCGAGGGGGGCGCCGACCGTCGTGGAAGACCGCCGTCGGCGCGAACCGCAACGGCGCCGCCCTGGGGACGCTACGCC
>DATCKS010000024.1:0-26984 GCA_036562265.1 Thermodesulfobacteriota bacterium
GTGGCGCGCGGCGCAGATGCGCGCCGAGCAGGCGGCCGCCGCGGCCTCCGCCCGGCGCCGCGGGGAGCCGCTCCCCCCGCGGCTCGACGCCCCGCTCGACGGCTCGGTCCTCCCGCCGCTCGATCGCTAGGCGGCCGCGCGATGCGGGCCGCGCCCGCAGCTCGCAGCCTGTTCCAGCGCTAGTCCTCCGCCCGGGCCTGCCGTTGCCGGTGCCGCTCGCGGTGGCGCCGCACGCGCATCCGGGTCCCGCAGGTCCGCACGTCGCAGTAGCGGCGGCTGCCGTTTTTCGTCGTGTCCCTGAAGAGCCACTCGCAGGGCGGGGCCTGGCACTGCCGCACGCTCGACAGGCCGGTCTCCGAGGCGAGCAGTTCGGCCGCCGAGCGGGCGATCGGCGCGAGCAGGCGGTCGAGCCCGCCGTCCGGCTCGACGGCCTCGAGGACGAACCGGCCGCCGGCGGTCGCGAGCCGCAGGCGCGTCCGGTCGCCGAGGAGGACCTCGTTCAGGATCGCCAGGTCCCCGGGATCGGGGGAGCGGCCGGCCACGGCGCCGCTGAGGAGGCGGAAGATGGCGCCGCGCAGTCGCCGCGCCGCCTCGAGGGCCCGGGCCGCCTCCTCGGGGCGGCTCTCGGCCTCCTGGCTCAGACGCGCCGCCTCGCCGTCGTCGATGGCGCCCGCCTGCCGGGCGAAGGCGACGAGGTCCCGGTACCCGGTCAGCCGCTCGGTCGCCGCGGTCGAGGGGGAGAGCAGCGTGTTCGCGAAGTCCAGGGCGAGCCACCCCCCCGACAGGTCGAAGCTCGGCTCGGCCCCTGGTTGCGTCATCCTGCCTCCGGCCGGAATCATGTAACGATCAAAAATGCCATTGACACGTTACGGCCCGGTGCCGTAGCGTGTAACGCGCGAACCCAGTCTAGCGCGTTACGCGGGAGGCGAGCGATGTTTCGCGATCCGTACCTCGAGCTGGTGGTGTCGGAGCGGCTGGCGGAGGTGGAGCGGATCGCCGAGCGGGCGCGGCGGCTGCGCGGGCTCGAGCGGCCCGCCGGCGGCGTGCGGGTGCGACTCGGGCGCCTCCTGATCGCGCTCGGAGAGCGGCTCCTCGCGGGATCCGAGGGGAGGCCGCCGGGCGTCGCCACGTCCGGCGGCCTGTCGCTGACGGTTCGCCCCGGAGGCCGGTAGCTACCGGTACCCGATCCGCTGGGCGAGCGCGAGGCCGTCGTCCTGATACTCGGCGGCCAGCGCCACGCCGGTCTGATCGGCCTTGAAGGGCCCCCAGGCGGCGAGGATCGGGTGAGGGGTGACCTGCGAGTTCACCGGGAACTCGAAGTTCGCGTCGGCGAAGGCGCGCTGCGCCTCGGGCGTCGTCAGGAACTCGATGAGGCGGATGGCCTCGGCGCGGTGCCTGGCGTGCGTCGTGACGGCGGCGCCGGCCACGCCGACGTTGACCCCGGCCCCCTGCTGGTCGGGCCAGAAGACGCCCACCGGGAACTTCGGGTCGTTGGCCAGAAGGCGCGCCAGGTAGTAGGTGTGGGCGATGCCGACGTCGCAGCGGCCGGTGGCGATCGCCTTGAGCTGCGCCGTGTCGCCGTCGAAGACGTGCGGGTTGTTGGCCAGCCACCCCTTGACGACGGTCTCGGTCGCGGACTCGCCCATCCGGGCGATCCAGGTGCCGAGCATGTAGGTGTTGTACGGGCTCGTGCCGCTGCGCAGGCAGAGCCGCCCCTTCCACTTGGACTTCCCGAGCGCGGCGTAGGTCGACAGCTCCGATCGCTTCACCCGCTCGGTGCTGTACACGATCGCCCGCGTCCGGGCGGCGAGGCCGAACCAGTAGAGCTCGGGGTCGCGCAGGTAGGCCGGCACGTTCGCGGCGATCGTGCGCGATTCCACCTGCGAGAGGAGGCCGCGCTTCTTGAGGTCGGCGAGGTTCGCCACGTTGTTCGTGATGATGAGGTCCGCCCGCGTGGCGGGCCCCTCGGCCTTGATCGCCTCGTAGCCCTCGTTCTTCTCGCCCTTGATCGGGAAGGTCACCTTGATGCCGGTCGTCTTCGTGAAGTCGTCGAACGCGGTCCCGGGCCAGTAGGAGCCGCGCTCCCAGTAGACGGCCACCTCGGCGGCGACCCCTGCCGTCGCGCCGACGGCGATGGCGGCCGCCGCGGCGAGAGCGCTTGCCAGCCACGTGCGTGTACGCATCGACGTTCCCTCCCAGCGCGGTGACGCGGAGCGTCACCGTACGCCGCCACTTTCGTCACCCTCGTGCACTTCGGGCGTCGCCGGGACGTGCCACCAGGGGTTTCGGGCGTGGCGTTCTCACACCGGTCCGGTAGTTGCATCGATCGAGCCACATGCGTTTCACGACGATCGCGGCCGCGGGTGCCGGACCTCCGGGGGAGCACACCCGGATTCGCTTCGGGCTCGCGGGCAAGCTCGCCCTGGTCATCTGCGCAACGCTCCTCGTCGTGGCGGCGGGGACCGTCTTCTCGGTTCAGCGCCACCTGGAGCGGGTGTTGCGGGCGGAGTTCCGATCGAAGGGTCAGGCGATCACGGCGAGCCTGGCGGCGGCGGGGCCGGCCATCCTCGACCGCGAGAGCGTCACCGTGGACGCCATGCTCTACGAGTTCCGCCGCATACCCGGCGTCGCCTACGTGGTCGTCACCGACGCCTCGCAGACGCGTGGCGTCGTCAGCACGTTCGGCGAGGACCTGCCGCCCGGCTTCCTCGCGGCCATCCGCGTCGAGAACCCGTCGGTCGCCGCCGTGCGCGACCTCTCGGTGCCGGCGGTCGGCGGCGTCCTCGACGTCGTCCAACCGGTCATCACCGACGAGCCGCTGGTGCTCCACGTCGGCATGGCCCACGCGCTCATCGACGCCGCGATCCGCCGCGCCGCGCGCGAGACGCTCGAGGTCTTCGGCGCCGGCGCCGTCGTCTCGATCCTCGTCACCGCCCTGCTCGCCCGGCTCGTCGTGCGGCCGGTGGGGCAGCTCGCCGCCACCGCCGACGCCGTCGGCCGGGGGGACCTCCGCGTCCGGCCCAGGGTCCGCGGCCGGGACGAACTGACGCTGCTCGGGCGGAGCCTGGCGGCCATGGCCGATCGCCTGTCGGCGATGATCGGCCGGATCGCCGGCTCGGCCGAGACGGTCGGCGCCGCGTCGGGCGAGATCCGCGAGACGCTCGACGAGGTCGTCGCCGGCTCGGAGAGCCAGGTCCGTCTGACCGACGCCACGGCCGCCTCGATGCGAGGCGTCGAGGCGTCGCTCGAGGCGGTGAGGGCGAAGGTGGAGCGGGTGCTCGCGTCGGCGCAGAGTTCGGCGGTCTCGGTCGCCGCCCTCAGCGCGCGCACCGAAGAGGTGGCCGGGGCGGCCGAGCGGCTCCTCGGGGCGTCCCAGGAGACCTCGACCTTCGCGGCGCAGATCGCCGCGGCCAGCGCCGCCCTCGACGACACGGCCGGGACCTTCCGGGAGATCGTCGGCCGCACCTCCGAGGCGGTCGCCGCCATGGAGCGGGCGCTCGAGGGCGTGGCCGCCCAGGCCCGGCGCACCGCCGAGGTCTCGGCGCGCACGGTCGCGGACGCCGACGAGGGGCAGGCGGCCGTCGCCACGCTCGCGGCCCACGTGGAGGAGAGCCGCGGGGGCGGGCTCAAGGCGGTCGACGCGATGAGCCGGCTCAGGTCCCGCATGTCGGAGATCAGCCGCATCCTCGCCCTGATCGACGAGGTCGCCGATCAGACGAACCTCCTCGCGCTGAACGCCGCCATCCTCGCCGCGCAGGCGGGCGAGCGGGGGCGCGGCTTCGCCGTGGTCGCCGACGAGATCAAGGCGCTCGCCGAGCGCACCGGCGCATCGGTGAAGGAGGTCACCGACGCCATCGCGGCGATCGAGGCCGACGCCGCCGCCACGGTCGAGGCCGTCCGGGCCAGCTCGGCGCAGAGCGACGCCGGGGCTGCGGCGGCCGGCCGCGCGCGGGCGGCCCTCGACCAGATCCGGGCGAGCGCCGCCGCGTCGGGGGACGAGGTGCGCCGGATCGTTGCCGCGGCCGACGCCCACGCGCGCAGCCGGGAGGCGATCCGGTCCGCCATGGAGCAGCTCGAGGCGGTGGCCGGCGCGATCGGCCGGGCCACGTCGGAGCAGCGCGGCGGCGCCGCCCGGCTGCGGGAGGTGGCCGAGCAGCTCTCGACCATCGCGCGTGCCGTGAACGCGGCCACACAGGACCAGGCCGAACAGGGGCGGGGGCTGGCCGACGCGATGGACAGCGTGGCCGACATGGTCCGGGAGATCAGGGACGCGGCGGCCGACGACGAGCGGCAGGCGCGCGAGGTGGTCCGCGCGCTCGGCGAGATCGACACCATCGCCCGGACGACGCGCGACCGCGTGGGCCGCCTCGAGCAGGTCGTCGATCGGCTCCGCGAGAGAGCCGACGACCTGGAGGCCGAGGTCGGCCGCTTCACGCGCTAGCGGCCTCCCCGGCCGCTCGACCGCGGCGCGGAAAATGGAAAGGCCTGACCCCCGTGCTACAGTCCGGGGTATGAGTCGGTATCCTTCACGCGTCACCGTCACGGACGTGGGGCCGCGAGACGGCCTGCAGAACGAGGCCGTCGCGCTGTCGACCGACGACAAGCTCCGGCTGATCGAGGCGTTGCTCGACGCGGGCGTCTCGCACATCGAGGCCACGTCGTTCGTCCACCCGAAGTGGATCCCGCAGCTCGAGGACGCCGATCGGCTCTTCCCGCGCCTGCCGCGTCGTCCGGGGGTCGTCTACAGCGCCCTCGTGCCGAACGAGCGCGGCTACGAGCGGGCGCGTGCCGTCGGCTGCGACCGCATCGTGGTCTTCCTGTCGGCCTCCGACAGCCACAACAAGGCGAACGTGAACCGCACCACCGAGCAGTCGCTCGAGGCGCTCGAGCCGCTCGTCCGGCGCGCGAAGGCCGACGGCGTCCACGTCGAGGCGGCCGTTTCCACCTCCTTCGGCTGCCCGTTCGAGGGGCGCGTGCCCGCCGACCGGGTGCTCGGGGTCGCGAGCCGGCTCGCCGCGGCGGGGGTCGACGCGGTGGGGCTCGCCGACACGGTGGGCCACGGCAACCCCGCGCAGGTCCGCGACCTCTTCGAGCGCGCCCGCGAGGTGCTGCCGGCCGACGTGGAGCTGGTGGCGCACTTCCACGACACGCGCGGCCTCGGGCTCGCCAACGCGCTGGCCGCCCTCGAGGCGGGCGTCACCCACTTCGACGCCTCCATCGCGGGGCTCGGCGGCTGCCCGTACGCGCCGGGGGCGACGGGAAATATCGCCACCGAGGAGCTCGTCTACATGCTCGGCGAGATGGGCATCGAGACGGGTATCGACCTTCCGGCGCTCCTTACGGCCGCCGATCTGGCCGACCGGCTTCTCGGGCGTCAGGCGCAAGGCCGGCTGCGGCGCGCCCTGCGGGCGGCCCGCAGCGTACCCCACGCGACGGCGTCCTGATCCCCATCATCGGATTGACACGCGCGCGGCGCCGGGGATATAGTCCCGCGCCCTCGCCGGCCATGGCCTCTGCCGCCTTCGAGCCAGCAGGGCCATACGTGGCCGGCACACGACCGAACGGAAAGCGACAGGTGACCATTCGAAGCGTCTGTGTGTTCTGCGGATCCATGCCGGGGGGCGATCCGGCCTTCGGCGAGGCGATCGCCGACTTCGGCCGCGAGCTGGCGCGGCGCGGCCTGCGTCTCGTCTACGGCGGCGGCAAGGTGGGGCTCATGGGGCGCGTGGCCGACGCGGCCCTCCAGGCGGGGGGAGAAGTCCTGGGCGTCATCCCCGACGCGCTCCTCCAGCGAGAGATCGGCCACGGCGGCGTCACCGAGCTGCGCGTGGTGGGGACGATGCACGAGCGCAAGGCGCTCATGTTCGAGCAGAGCGACGCCTTTGTCGTCTTCCCCGGCGGCTACGGTACGCTCGACGAGCTGTTCGAGATCACCACGTGGCGGCAGCTCGGGCTGCACGCGAAGCCGATCGTCCTCGTCAACGTGAAGGGCGCGTTCGACCCGCTGGTGACGCTCGTCGACCGGATGGCGGAGAACGGGTTCGTGCGGCCGCAGCACCGGCGGCTCGTCGAGGTCGTACCCGACGTGCCGAGCTGCTTCGCCTACCTCGAGCGCTACCGCCCGGAGCCGATCGCGCCGATCAGCTGGGTGGTGCCGAGCCGCAACGGCGTCGGATCCTGACCGAACGGGAACTTCGAGGTCATTCCGGCAGGCCGCGCCGTTCCTCCTCGACGACGAGGTGCCGCACGAGGAGCCGGTCCACCTCGAGGTCGCCCACCCTGAGCTGGCCCACCGAGAGCCGCCGCACGCGCGCCCGGCCGACCGCGAGGGCGCCGATCGCCACCGCCCCGAACGCCAGGGCGCCGAGCGCGACGACGGCGGCCGCCACGGCGCCGACGCCGACGGCCCCGGTGCCGGCAAGCCCCAGGGCCTGCGCCGGCACGACCTCGGCCGGCCGCGAGGGGGGACGCCACCCTTCCGGTACCGGCCCGTAACCCTCCGCGCCCAGCACCACGACCTCCCCGCCCTCACGCTCCTCGGCCCGCGAGCCCATCCGGCCGACGAGGCGGTTCCAGAGCCGGTTCCCGGTATCCGTCACGTCACGATCTCCCGAAGCGTTCGATGAGTTCCGGCAGCGCCGCCGGGTCGGTGACCGGCGGCGCGCACTGCACACCGGCGCAGACGAAGGCCGTCGGCCCGGTTGCGGTCGCCACCATGCCCTGCACGGCCGCGGGGAGCCGGCCGATCTCGCCGGCGCCGCCCCCCGGGTGTACCACGGTCACCACCGTGCCGGGCCGGGTGGCGCCGAGCGCCGCGAGGTGGAGTTGCTCGGTCGCCGCGCCGCGGGGCCCGACGATCACCACGTGCGCCGGCTCGTCGAGCCATTCGTCGACGGCCAGGACGTAGGTGGCCGCCATGAGGCCGTGGCTGCGCGCCGACCCGGCGAAGGCGGCGAGCGTCCGCTCGGCCTTCTCCCGGTAGCCGGGCGCGCTCGTGTGGTGCCCGAGCCTGACCAGGACGCGGGCGAGCACGGCGTTGGCCGCGGCGCTCGGCGCGTCGTCGTACGGCTTGGCGGCGAGCCCGGCGACCCCGGGTCTCGGCGACGCCGCGGCCGAGGGGCCCGCGTCGCGCGCCACGTCGTAGCACCCGCCGCCGGCCTCGTCCCAGTACCTGGCCAGGACGTGGCCGACGAGCGCCTCGGCGGCCGCGAGGAATCGCGCCTCGCCGGTGGTCTCGTACGCCCGCACCGCCGCCCAGGCAACCTGCACCTGGTCGTCGAGGAATCCCGCGTGCAGGCCCCCCTCGGGCGTCAGCAGATGGTAGAGGCCGCCGTCCGGCGCGCGGCCCTCGGTGAGGAGGCGGTCGAGCGTCCTCACGGCGAAGTCGCGGCAGTCGCGGAGGCCGAGGTGCGCCCAGGCGTCGAGGTAGGCGGCGACCATCATGCCGTTCCAGGAGACGATGATCGACGTGTCGATGTAGGGCGCCGTGCGGGCCTGCCTGGCGGCGAAGAGCTTGCGCGTCCCCGCGTCGAGGAGCCGGCGCACCTCCTCCTCGGGTCTTCCGAGGCGGGCCGCGATGTCGGCCGGCTCCATGGCGAGGAAGAGGACGTTGCGCGACGGGTCGAGGTGCATCTCGCCGCGCGGCTGGATGTCGTAGCGGAGCTGGCAGACGGCGAACTCCTCGGGCGTGAGCGCCGCCTGCGCCTCCTCGACCGTCCAGGTGAAGTAGTCGCCGTCGTCGTCCATGCCGACGTCGGCGTCCTGGCTCGCGTAGAAGCCGCCGCGGCTCCGGTCGCTCCCCTCGCGATCGTAGTAGCCGACGATCGACTCGGCCACCTGGCGGAAGAAGGGCTCCCCCGTGAGGTGCGCGGCCTCCGCGTAGACCGACAGGAGCGAGGCGTTGTCGTAGAGCATCTTCTCGAAGTGCGGCACGATCCACCGCTCGTCGACCGAGTACCGGTGGAAGCCGCCGCCGAGCTGGTCGTAGACGCCGCCGCGCGCCATCTTCTCGAGCGTCGACGTGACGACGGTCCGCATCCAGGGCTCCCCGGTGAGCGCGAAGCGGCGCAGGTAGAGCGCGAGGGCGCCGGGGTGGAAGAACTTGGGCGCGCGGCCGAACCCGCCGTAGGCCACGTCGTAGAGGTAGCGGATGTCGTCGACCACGCCGCTCACGAGGTCCGCCGAGAGCGTGCCCGGCTGCTCGGCGCTGCGGAGATGCTCGTCGATGGCGCGGAAGACCTCGTCGGCCTGCGCCTCGGCGCGGGCGCGCTGGGTGCGGTAGAAGTCCGCCACCGCCTTGAGGACGGTGCGGAACCCGGGGCGGCCGTACCGGTCGGTGGGCGGAAAGTAGGTGCCCCCGTAGAACACCTTGCCGTCGGGGGTGAGGAACGCCGTGAGCGGCCACCCGCCTTGCTGCGCGATCGCCTGGACGGCCACCTGGTAGCGGCTGTCGATGTCGGGGCGCTCGTCGCGGTCGACCTTGATGGCGACGAAGTGCTCGTTGATGAGGCGGGCGGTCTCGGGGTCGTCGTACGACTCGCGGTCGATGACGTGGCACCAGTGGCACCAGACGGCGCCGATGTCGAGGAGGACCGGGCGGTCCTCGGCCTTCGCCCGGGCGAAGGCTTCCTCGCCCCACGGGTACCAGTCGACCGGCTGGTGGGCGGCCGACCTGAGGTAGGGGCTCGTCTGCGTCGCGAGGCGGTTCGTCGTCTGGGACATGGGGGGCTCCTCGCCAAAGCGTGCATGCTAGCACGCGTGTTAGGATGGCCCGCGATCGGGAGGGGGACGGATGGACCTCGGACTCAAGGGCAAGGTGGCCGTGGTGGCCGGCGCGTCGAAGGGGATGGGGCGGGCGATCGCTCGGGGGCTCGCCGCCGAAGGGGCGGCGGTCGCCCTCCTCGCGCGCGACCGGGCCACGCTCGAGCGTGCCGCCTCGGACATCGCTGAGGCCACCGGGTCGAGCACGCTCGCCGTGCCGACCGACGTGACGCGGCGCGATCAGATCGAGCGCGCCATCGCTGCCACGGTCGAGCGCTTCGGTCGCCTCGACATCCTCGTCACCAACGGCGGCGGACCGCCCCCCGGCACGTTCGAGACCGCGACGGACGAGCAGTGGCAGGCCGCCTTCGAGCTGAACCTGCTCTCGACGGTCCGGATGATCCGCGCGGCGCTGCCGCACCTCGCGCGCTCCGGCGCGGGCCGGATCGTCAACGTGCAGTCCACCTCCATCAAGCAGCCGATCCCCGGCCTCATGCTCTCGAACGGAATCCGCCCCGGCGTACAGGGGCTCGCGCGCACGCTCGCCGAGGAGATCGCCCGCAAGGGCATCACGATCAACACCGTCTGCCCGGGGCGCATCAAGACCGACCGCTTCGAGTCGCTCCTCGCGAACCGGATGAAGGCCTGGGGCGTCTCGCGCGAGGAGGCGCTGCGGCGGGAAGAGGAGACGATCCCGATGGGCTACGCCGGCGAGCCCGAGGACGTCGCGCACGTGGTCGTCTTCCTCTGCTCGGAGAAGGCGCGCTACGTGACCGGCCAGTCCATCGCCGTGGACGGCGGCATCACCCGGGGCTCCTATTGATCCCCCGGCCGCGCGCCGTCCGCCCCGCCGCGGCCGACCCGCGGCTCCGCTCCCCAGGGGCGACGCCCCGGACGCCGGCCACCGGAGCGCGGCCGGGGTTCGCGAGGTGACCAGGCTCATGCTCGTGCGGCACGGTCAGGTGCCGGGCCCGGCGGGGGCGTTCCCGGCGGCCGGTGCGCGGCTTGCGGCCGAGGGGCGGGCGGCGGTGTCGGCCCTCGCGGCCGCGCTGGCCGCGGCCGACGTGCGCCCGGCCGCGCTCTGGACGAGCGACCTGCCGCGCGCCGTCGAGACCGCCGAGATCCTCGGGGCCGCCCTCGGCGCGCGGCCGCGGCTCGAGCCGCGGCTGCGCGAGGCCAACCCGGGCGCCTGGAGCGGGCGGACGTCGGCCGACCTGGCCGCCGAGCGACCGGCGGAGGTGGAAGCCTGGCTCGCGAACCTGGCCGGCTACGCGCCGCCCGGAGGGGAGTCGCTGGCCGAGGCGGCCGCGCGCGTGCGCGAGGCGGTCGCCGCGCTCCTCGAGGCGCCGGTGGGGGAGGGGCCCCGCCTGGTCGTGACGCACTCCTGGGCCGTGCGGGTCCTCCTCGCCGACGCGCTCGGCCTGCCGCTCCCTCGCGCGCTCGCGATCCGCATCGAGCCGGCGTCGCTCACCCTGCTCGACCGCTACGACGACGGCGTCTGGGCCGTCGGTCCCGTCGGCTGGCGGCCGTGTCTGTGAGTGAGCTTCCCGATCCCTTGCCCGCCTGGCGGCGTCCCCTGGTGGCGCTGCACGTTCTCACGCGCTTCCCGTACCCGCGCGACCTGCGTCCGTCCGCCGTCGACCTCGGCCGCTCGATGGCCTGGTTCCCGGCGGTCGGAGCCCTCCTCGGCGCCGGCCTCGCGGCGGCGCACGCGCTGCTCGCCCCCTTTCTGCCGCCGCTCGCCCTCGCGCCGCTGCTCCTCGCCGGCCTGGCGTTCGCGACCAACGCCTTCCACCTCGACGGCGTCGCCGATGCGGCCGACGGTCTGGGCGGCGGGTTCACGCGGGAGGACGCGCTTCGCATCATGCGGGACAGCCGCATCGGCGCGTTCGGGGCGATCGCCGTGACGCTGCTCCTCCTCGTCCAGGCGGGGGCGATCGCCGCGCTGCCGCCCGAGCGCGCCCTGGGCGCCCTCGTCGCCGGACCGGCCGTGGGCCGGCTCGCGGCCGTGGGGCTGGCGCACGCGCTCCCCTACGCGCGCGACGGCGGCGGCCTCGGGTCCCCGTTCGCGGCGCACGCCAGGCGGCGCGACCTCGTGCCGGCCGTGGGGGTCGGCGTGGGAACGGCGCTCCTCGCGATGGGGCCGGCGCGCGGGGCGGCGGCGCTCGCCGCCGCAGGGCTCGTGGCGGTCGTCGTGGGGCGCGTTGCGCGGCGGCGCCTCGGCGGCGTCACCGGCGACCTGCTCGGCTGCGCGACCGAGTGGGCGACCGCGGCCGTCTGGCTGCTCGCCGCCGCGCGAGGGTAGGAGGGGACGATGCTCCGTCGCTTGACAGCCGCGCTCGCGCCCGGTAGCGTCCGCAGCCCCATGTCCGGGTCGACCTGCCAGCGCTGCCACCAGAGCCTCGGGCCCGAACTGCCCGCGTGGCGCGACGATCGCGGCGAGCCGCTCTGCGTGCCGTGCGCCATGGGGCTCGGCTTGCCCGACCGTTCCGCGGGCGCCGACGCTCCCGCGTCGCCGCGCTTCTCGCTGCCGCCCGCGGTGGCGAGCGCGATCAGCGCCGAGATCGACCTCGGCACCGGCCGCACCTGGCCGGTCACCATCGCGGAGTTCAGCGTGGAGGGGATGCGGCTCGACACGCCCGTTCCCTTCGCCGTCGGGACGCCGGCCGTGGTGGTGCTGCGCGACCGGGCGGATCAGGTCGCGCCTGCCGTCTTCGCCGTGGAGGTGCGCTGGGTGCGGCCGTCACCGGCGGGCCGAAGCCAGGTCGGCGTGCGCGTCATCGCCGCCGTCGACGGTCACCACGCGGCGTTCCTCTCGACGCTCCTCGAGCGGACGGCGACCCAGACGACGGCGACCCAGACGACGGCGACCGAGACGAAACGGCGCGCAGGCAGGAAACGGTCCCCGGCGCGGGATCGCACGTGACGCTGCGGGCGATCCGGGAGGCGGAGCGCCGGTCTGCGGGACACGCCAAGCGCCCGAAATCGCGCGGGAAACGGCACCGAGGCTTCGTTGCGACCCCCGGCGGTTGCGGTAGGATGACGCATGGTGCCGGCCTGGGTCTACGAGCAGGCGGAGTGTCGTGTCACGAGCCGTCCGGGGGCGGGCGGCGCGCCGGCCGCGGACGATCACGACGCGCTCTCGCGCCTGCTCCTGCGGGCCATGGCGGGAATCCCCCTGCAGGGCGCCCTGGCGCTCGACGTGGGCACGGGGCGCGGCCGTCTCGCCTTCGTCCTGGCGGCGCGGGCGGGGCGCGTGGTCGGCGCCGACCGGGACGCGGCGGCGCTGGCCGCGGCGAGGGCCGAGGCGGCGGCCCGGGGCCTCGACCACGTCACGTTCGTCGAGGCCGACGTGGAGGCCGAGGCGACCGACTACCGCGTCCTCGCGGGCGGCGCGCCCGACGTCGTGGCGGCGCACCTCTGCCTCTCGGACGTGATCCTCGTGAAGGCGGCGAGGGCGCTCGCGCCGGGAGGCCTGGTGGCGGTGGCCGGTTTCCACGCCGACCAGTGGCGGGAGACCGGCGTTCGCTCGCGATTCGCCTACGACGAGCGGGGACTCGAGGCGGCCCTCGAGGCGGCCGGTCTCGAGGCGCGGTTCCTCGGCGTCGAGCGCACGGTGCTCGACTTCGGCGACGACCCGATGGCGCCGCGCGACTACCTCGCCGCCACCGGTCTGGCCGAACGCTTCGCGGCGAGCGGCCGGCTCGAGGGCTTCGAGGCGTACCTGGCCTCCGGAGGCCGGCGCCTGACGACGCAGGCCCGCGTGGTGGCCGTTGCCGCCCCGCGGGCACGGAACCGGTAGCGCAACGATCGAGAACGGAGAGGACGACGCGAGATGCCCATCTTCGAGTACCGCTGTCACCAGTGCGGTCGTCGCTTCGAGACGTTGCTGTCGCGGGCGGAGGCGGAGGCCGCCCAGCCCTGCCCCGCGTGCGGCGCCGCGGTGGGGGGCAAGGACCGCCCGCAAGACCGCCTGCTCTCGGTGTTCGCCGCCACGGGCGGCGCCGAGCGCGAGTGCGCGGCGCCGCTGCCGATGGCCGGCGGCTGCGGGCAGGGGGCCTGCTGCGCCACGGGGCCGGGCGGCGGTTTCGGCGGCGGGTGCGCGACCTCGTAGCCGGCGCCCCGCGCCGGCTCGAGGCGACCGGGAGAGCGCGATGAGCCTCGCATCGGCAACGACGCCGGTGACGGTGACCGTCTTCTCCGACTACGTCTGACCCTGGTGCTATGTCGCGGCGGTCCGCCTGCGACGGATCGAGGCGCGCTTCGGCGACGCCGTGCGGGTCGCCTGGAAGGCGTTCATCCTGCGCGACGAGGACCCGACCGCGGCGTTCAACGACTACCGCCGCGCCCACTGGGCCCGCGCCAACGCGTACGAACCCGAGGCGCGCTTCGTCCCCTGGCGCGGCACGGCGCGGTTCCCCACCTGGGGCGTCCCGGCGCTGCTCGGCTCGAAGGCGGCCGAGCGGCAGGGACGCTTCGACGCCTTCCACATGGCCTGCTTCAAGGCGATGTTCACCGACAGCCGCGACATCTCCGACCCCGAGGTGCTGGCCGCCGTCGCGCGCGAGGCCGGCCTCGACGCCGCTCGCTTCGCCGCCGACCTGGCCGACCCGGAGTTGCGGCGCGCGGTCCTGGCCGACCACAGGGAGGCGGTCGAGCGCTACGGTGTGAGGGCGATCCCGACGGTGGTCATCGGGGAGCGAGTGATCGAGGGAGCGGTGCCCGAGGAGGTCTACGCGCGGGCCATCGAGGAGACCGCGCGCGGCGGCGCGTCCGTTCCGGACAGGTCCGGGCCGGCCGATCGGCCCGGGGAGGTGTGAGCATGCGCGTGCTGATCCTGGTCGAGAAGATCTACGAGGACCTCGAACTCTGGTATCCCAAGCTCAGGCTCGAGGAGGCGGGTCACGAGGCGGTCCTCTGCGGCCCGGAGGCAGGCGTCGAGTACCCGAGCAAGCACGGGTATCCGGCGAGGAGCGACGTGGCGGCCGCGGACGTGAAGGCGTCCGACTACGACGCGCTCGTCGTGCCCGGCGGCTACTCGCCCGATCACATGCGCCGCTCGCCGGCCATGGTGGCGCTCGTCAAGGCGTTCGACCGCGAGCGCAAGCCGATCGCCGCCATCTGTCACGGCCCCTGGATGCTCTGCTCGGCGCGCGTCGTCCAGGGCCGGCGCGTCACGTCGTTCTCGTCCATCAAGGACGACCTCGAGAACGCCGGCGCGCGGTGGGAGGACGCCCCGGTGGTCGTCGACGGGCACATCATCACGAGTCGGACGCCGAAGGACCTGCCGGTCTTCACCAAGGCGCTCCTCGACGCGCTCGCGAAGGCCCCGGCCCGCGCCGCGGCGGCAGGGTAGGCGATGGCCTTCCGCGTCGAACGGGACCCGCTGGGGGAGGTCCGCGTCCCGGCCGACGCCTACTACGGCGTCCAGACGCAGCGCGCCCGCGAGAACTTCCCGGTGAGCGGGGTGACCGCGTCGCCCGCCTTCATCCTCGCCACCGTGCAGGTCAAGAAGGCGGCGGCCGAGGCCAACCGCGACACCGGCCGCCTCGACGCGCGCCTGGCGGCGGCCATCATCCAGGCGGCCGACGAGGTGCTCGCCGGCCGCTTCCACGATCAGTTCGTCGTCGACGTCTTCCAGGCCGGCGCCGGCACCTCGCACAACATGAACACCAACGAGGTGCTGGCCAACCGGGCCATCGAGATCCTGGGCGGCGCGCGCGGCGACTACCGGATCGTCCACCCGAACGACCACGTGAACATGGCGCAGTCGACCAACGACGTCTTCCCGACCGCCATGCGCGTGGCCGCGCTGACGCTCGAGCGGGACCTCGTGGCGGCGCTCTCCCACCTGGCCGGGACGCTCGAGGCCAAGGGCCGCCAGTTCGATCACGTCCTCAAGAGCGGGCGGACGCACCTGCAGGACGCGGTGCCGATCCGCCTCGGCCAGGAGTTCGCGGCGTGGGGGCTCGCCGTGCGCCGCGCGGCCGAGCGCATCGGGCGGAGCTTCCGGGCGATGGAGGAGCTGAACCTCGGCGCCACGGCCGTCGGCACCGGGCTCAACGCCGAGCCGGAGTACATCCGCCGCGTGGTCGAGCGCCTGGCGGCCAACACGGGGCTCGCGCTCCGCCCGGCCGAGTCGCTCGTCATGTCGACGCAGTTCCTCTCGCCCTTCGTCGAGGCGTCGGGGGCGCTGCGCGCCTACGCCGTCGACCTCGGCAAGATCGCAAGCGACCTGCGCCTCATGTCGTCGGGCCCGCGCACGGGGCTCGCCGAGATCCGGCTGCCGGCGGTGCAGCCGGGCTCGTCGATCATGCCCGGGAAGGTCAACCCGGTGATCGCCGAGGCGACCAACATGGTCTGCTTCCAGGTGATCGGCAACGACGTGACCATCGCCATGGCGGCCGAGGCGGGGCAGCTCGAGCTGAACGTCATGATGCCGGTCGTGGCGCTGAACCTCCTCCAGTCGATCACGATCCTCACCTCGATGAGCCGCATCCTGGCCGACCGTTGCGTGGCCGGCATCGAGGCGAACGAGGCGCGCTGCCGCGAGCTGGCCGAGCGGAGCACGGGGCTTGCCACCGCGCTCGCGCCCACGATCGGCTACGAGGCCGCCGCGGCGATCGCCAAGGAGGCGGCGGCCACCGATCGGCCGGTGCCGGCGGTCGCGCGCGAGCGGAAGGTCCTCCCCGACGACCAGCTCGACGCCATCCTCGATCCGCACGCCATGACCGAGCCGGGCGTCCCGGGGCGCACGCGCAGGCGGGCGGCGAGGCCGCTCGAGGAGACGTCGTGACGGAGCGCGTCGAGGCCCATGCGCCGCCCGACGCCGACCGGCGCATCGAGGCGGCGATCCGGGCGAGCGTCCGCCGACACGCGACGGCGGACGACACCGCGGGCATCGAGGGCCGCCTGCGCGAACTCGACCGCGAGTGGGACGTCGAGCGGCTGCTCACGGCCAACGCGAGCCTGCTCTCCCTCGCCGGGCTCGTCATGGGGAAGTGGGTCGACCGCCGCTTCTACCTGCTGCCGGCGGTCGCGCAGGGCTTCCTCCTCCAGCACGCGCTTCGGGGCTGGTGCCCGCCGGTGAGCCTCCTGCGCAGGCTCGGGATCAGGACGCGGCAGGAGATCGACCGCGAGCGCTACGCGCTGAAGGCCGTCCGCGGCGACTTCACCGGCGTGCGCGCGAGGCACGCCGACGCGGCCCTCGAGGCGACGACGCGTTGAGGTGACCTCCGGTCCATGGCCCGATGACGTGTTGACCTGCACGCTCGGTTAGAGTAAGAATAGTTGGATTCTTACCGACCGAGGTTTGCCATGCGAGTAACCGCCAAGGGCCAGGTGACGATCCCGCAGGCCATCCGGGAGCAGGTGGGGCTCCTGCCGGATACGGAGGTCCAGTTCGAGGTCGTCGGTGATGTCGTCCAGATCCGGAAGGTGAGGGGGGCTCGGACGCGTGGGCGGGCCATCGTCGACCGACTGCGTGGCAAGGCGACCGCGGGGCTGACTACCGACGAGATCATGGCGCTCACTCGCGGCGAACCGTGAACGCCGTCCTCGTCGACAGCAACGTCCTCCTGGACGTCCTCACGCGGGACGTGCGCTGGTACGAATGGTCGTCCCAGGCGATTGCGCGCGTGGGGTCCGAGTCGATTCTCGTCATCAACCCCGTCGTCTACGCCGAGGTCTCCGTCGGGTTCCTGCGGATCGAAGAGGTGGACGACGCGCTCGCTCCCGAGGTCTTCCGTCGCGAGGCGCTCCCCTGGGACGCGGCGTTCCTCGCCGGCAAGGCCTTCGCCATGTATCGCCGGCGCGGAGGCCTTCGCACGTCGCCGCTCCCCGACTTCTTCATCGGCGCACACGCAGCCGTCCGGGGCATGACGCTGCTCACGCGCGACGCCACGCGCTATCGCACGTACTTTCCGAAGCTCTCCCTGCTCGCCCCCTGACCGCCTCCACCGCCGGCCCTCGAGTCGGCCTCGTCGACCTCGGCCAGCCGCTCCTTGAGGAAGCGCTGGAGGGCGGCCCGCGCGTCGGGGCGCATCTGCAGGAACTGCATCCCCATCCCCTGGAAGTAGCGGCGCCGGTCGTCGGCCGAGTTCGTCCAGACGACCCGGCAGGTCGCCCTGAGCGGCTCGCCCGCCTCGGAGAGGACGACGCGGACGTTCACGGTCCGGTTCACGGGGAGGACCGGGGTGGCGGCGAGGAAGAGACCGGTCTCGCTGAGGTTGAGGACCCGGCCGTCGGCCGGCCCGTCGGGAGCGTCGAACGTCGCGCGCAGGTCGACCGGGACGCGGCGGTTCGGCCGGCCCGCCTGGGTCCGGTGGCCGAAGAGCGCCCCGTTCACCCGGAAGACCAGTTCCTGCGGGGTGGCGGTCGTCGCGACGATCCCCTCGAGGCCGAGGAGGCGCAGGCCGTCGGTCATCGCCGCCGCGCTCTCGAGCGAGCCGACGCCGAGGAGCGGGCAGCCGGCCTCGCGAAGGACCTCGATGGCGCCCATGACCTCCGCGAAGCCCCCTTCGAGGTTCGCGAGCGCGAGGTTCACGGCGTGCTCCCGGAGGACGAGGGAGGCCGTCTCGCCGCTCCGCGCGACGAGGGGGCGATGCCCGACCTCGTCGAGCACCGTCGCGATCCGGCCCGCCTCGTCCGGCCTGAAGCCGACGAGCAGGACGGTGCGCGTGTCGGCGTGCGGCGGCGACGTGACGGTCAACGCAGGGCTCCTTCCCGCGACCGCAGCGAGCAAGCGCCGTGCCGGGTTCGAAGCGCTCGGTGCGTAGGGCCGGTACGCCGGTCGAGGCGGGACGCGCGAGGCGGCGTTGCCGTACCCCGTCACCTCGGGTGCCGTCCGGTGCCTGAAGCATCCGTTGCAGCGACCGGTTCGCGCTCCGGAGCGGCCAGGGCGCGCTCGAGTCCTCGGCGCGCCTCGACGAGGTGCTCCGCCATGGCGGCGCGGGCGGCGGCGGCATCGCGGGCGGCGATGGCGGCGGCGATCCGCCGGTGGCCGCGAGCCGCCGCGCCGAGGCCCATGCGGAGGGTCGCCGCGCGCTCGGCGCGCAGCAGGTCGCCGAGCGGGGCGAGGATGAGCGCCACGACGCGGTTGTGAGACGCCCGCATCACCGCCTCGTGGAAGGCCAGGTCCGCCCCCACCGGGTCGGACGCCGTCTCGAGCGCCTCCGCCGCCCGGGCGATCGCGTCGACCTCCTCGGCGGTGGCCCGCTCGGCGGCGGCGGCGGCCACGGCCGGCTCGAGCATCATCCGCACGTCCCAGATGTCGCGCAGGACGCCCGCGTCGCTGCGGATGCGCGCGGCGAGCGCGTCGCCGAGGTTCGGATCGGGGGCGTCGCGCACGACGACCCCGACGCCGCGGCGCACCTCGACCAGTCCGCGCGCGGCGAGGATGCGGGTCGCCTCGCGCACGACCGACCGGCTCACGCCGAACCGCTCGACGAGCCGCGGCTCGGCCGGCAGGAAGGCGCCGGCCGAAAGCCGCCCCGCGCGGATCTCCTCGGCGAGGACCGAGGCCACCTCCTCGGGCAGCGGTCTGCGCGCCACCATCCCTCCTTGACAGCCCCTCCGGCGGGCCCTACGCTTGAGACGTCTGACGTCTGATGTCGCACTATAGCTCGACGACGGCGGGAGGGGAGCCGTGGCGCGCATGACGTTCTACTGGAAGCCGGGCTGAACCGGCTGCCGGAACGCGAAGGAGTTTCTTTCGCAGGTCAAAGCGGACGTCGAGGTGCGGGACCTCTTCAAGGCCCCGCTCACGCTCGAGGAGATCAAGGACCTCTCCGCGCGCGTCGTCGAGGGAGACCTCCTGTCGCGCCGCACGGCGGAGCTCAAGACGTACGGCATCGACCCGAACGCGCCGGTCACGGCGAAGACGATGGCGCTCATGGCGAAGGAGCCGCGGCTTCTGCGCCGCCCGATCCTCGACACGGGGCGCGAGGTGATCGTCGGTTTCGATCGGGCCCGCTACGCGGCGCTCTTCGAGAAGAAGAAGAAAGGGTAACGTCATGGACGTGCGGCGTATCGCCGGCCGGCTCGCCGCCATCGTGGGGCCGGACGCCGTCATCGTCGACCCGGACGAACTCACGGCCTACGAGTGCGACGGCCTCACCGGCTTCAAGCACCCGCCCGACCTCGTCGTGCTGCCGGGAACGGCCGAAGAGGTCCAGGCGGTCGTGCGCCTCTGCAAGGAGGAGGGGATCGTCTTCATCCCCCGCGGCGCCGGCACCGGGCTCTCCGGCGGCTGCCTGCCGGTCGAGGGGGGCATCATGATCGGCCTCTCGCGCATGATGTCCATCGTGGAGATCGACATCCCCAACCAGCGCGCCGTCGTCCAGCCGGGCGTCGTGAACCTCTGGCTCTCGGAAGCGCTCGCCCCCTACGGCTACTACTACGCGCCCGACCCCGCCTCGCAGAAGGCCTGCACCATCGGCGGCAACGTCGCCGAGAACTCGGGCGGCCCCCACTGCCTGAAGTACGGGGTCACGACGAACCACGTCCTGGGTCTCGAGGTGGTCCTGCCCGACGGCGAGCGCCTCCACCTCGGCGGCCGGGCCAGCGACGCGCTCGGCTACGACCTGGTGGGCGCCTTCGTCGGGTCCGAGGGGACCTTCGGCGTGGTGGTCGAGGTCGAGGTCCGCATCCTCAAGAAGCCCGAGGCGGTGAAGACGGTGCTGGCGGTGTTCGACGAGATGGACGACGCCTCGCGCGCCGTCTCGGGGATCATCGCCGCCGGGATCATCCCGGCCGCCATCGAGATGATGGACAACCTCTCCATCCAGGCGGTGGAGGCGGCCGTGAACGCCGGCTACCCGACCGACGCCGGCGCGGTGCTGCTCGTCGAGCTCGACGGGCTCGCCGCCGGACTCGGCGCGCAGACGGCGGTCATCGAGCGGGTCCTGCGCGACTGCCGCGTCCGCGAGATCCGGGTCGCGCGGGACGAGGCCGAGCGGGCCCTCCTCTGGAAGGGGCGCAAGAACGCCTTCGGCGCGATGGGGCGCATCAGCCCGGACTACTACGTGCAGGACGCCGTGATCCCGCGGACCCGGCTCTTGCCGATCCTGCGCGTCGTCGAGGAGGCGGCCGCGCGGCAGGGGCTCAGGGTCGCCAACGTCTTCCACGCCGGCGACGGCAACCTGCACCCGCTCGTCCTCTACGACAACAGCCAGCCGGGCCAGCTCGAGCGCGCCGTCGCCGCCGGCGCCGACATGATGCGCGCCTGCATCGAGGCCGGCGGCAGCATCACCGGCGAGCACGGCGTCGGCATCGAGAAGATGGACTTCATGCCGCTCATGTTCAGCGAGGCCGACCTCGACGCCATGCGCAAGCTCCGGGCGGTCTTCAACCCGGACGGCCGGATGAACCCGGGCAAGATCTTCCCCACCTCGCGCGCCTGCGGCGAGGTGGCCTCGTCCCACCGCGCGCCGCACCCGATCGAGGCGGCGGGCCTGGCGCAGCGGTTCTAGAGGAGCGATTCCGTGTCCACGGCAGCGGCTGGACGTGAGACGCAGGCGCCCGATCCGGCGCGCCTCGAGGCCCGTGTGGCGGAGGTCCTCGGCCGCGACGCGGTGGCGCCGCGGGCCGATCGGCCCCGGTACGCCGTCGACGGCGTCGTGCCGGCGGTGGTGGCGCGGCCGGCGACGATCGAGGAGCTGTCGGCCCTCCTGCGGGTGGCGACCGAGATGAAGGCCGTCGTGGCGCCCTTCGGCGGCGGCACGAAGCAGTCGCTCGGCGCGACTCCGGCGCGGGTCGACCTCGTGGCGAGCGTCGAGCGGATGAACCGGGTGCTCGAGCACGAACCGGCCGACCTCACGGCGACGTTCGAGGCCGGCATCCGCCTGGCCGACGCGAACGCCCACCTCGGGCGGGCGGGCCAGTGGCTCGCCCTCGACCCGCCGCACGGCGACCGGGCGACGCTCGGCGGCGTGCTCGCCACCAACGCGAGCGGCCCCTCGCGGCTCCGGTACGGCACGGCGCGCGACCACGTGATCGGCATCCGCGTCGTGCACGCCGACGGGACGATCACCAAGGGCGGGGCGAAGGTCGTCAAGAACGTCACCGGGTACGACATGAACAAGCTCTACATCGGGTCGCTCGGCACGCTCGCGGTGATCGCCGAGGCGACGGTCAAGCTCCACCCGAGGCCGGCCGAGGAGCGGACCTGGGTGGTCGACATGCCGAGCCTCGAGGTGGCCGGCAGCCTCGTCGCCAGGGTGCTCGACGCCTCCCATCTCCTGCCGACCGCGATGGAGATCGTCTCGGGAGGGGCGGCCCGCGCGCTGCCGGACTTCTCGGCGTTGCCGGATGGCCGGGTCCTCGTCGCCATGGCCTTCGGCGGGATCGCCGACGAGGTCGCCTCGCAGGTCGTCGCCGTCCGCGACGCGGCCGCGGGGCTCGGCGTGCGGCACGACCGGCTGCTCGACGGCGAGCCGCAGGCCGCCTTCTGGGAGGCCGTGCGCAACGCGCCGGCGCGTCTGGCCGCCGACGGCCGGACCTGGGCGATCGCCAGGGCCGCGCTCGTCATCACGGCGGTGCCGTCCTTCCTCGCGGCCGCCGAGTCGATGCGCACGGCGCACGGCCTCGCCGACGTGGTCGCGACGGCCGAGGCGGGCAGCGGCTCGGCTCGCGTGGCGCTCTGCGGCGAGCCGGCGGCGCTCGTCGCGGCGCTCGGCGAGCTGCGCGAGGTGGCGCGATCGGGCGGCAGGAACGCCGGCCACCTCGTGGTCGAGTCGGCGCCGCCGGCCGTGAAGGGGGCCGTCGACGTCTGGGGCCCCGTGGGGCCGTCGCTCAGGCTCATGCGAGCGCTCAAGGCGCAGTTCGATCCCGACGGGCGGCTCAACCCGGGGCGCTTCGTGGGAGGGATCTAGTGGCCACCGCCGAGACGACACGACCCGCCAGGCCCGGCTTCGACGAGATCGACCCCCCCTCGCGCGAGAAGATCCTCGACTGCGTCCACTGCGGCCTCTGCCTGCCGACCTGCCCGACCTACGTCGCGCTGGGCACGGAGATGGACTCGCCGCGCGGCCGCATCTACCTGATCCGGCAGGTCCAGGAGGGCAAGCTCGGCATCACCGACAGCTTCGTCAAGCACATGTACACGTGCCTCGTCTGCCGCGCCTGCGAGACCGCCTGCCCCTCGGGCGTGCAGTTCGGCTCGCTCATGGAGCGGGCGCGCGGTCAGATCGAGCGTCACTACCGGCGGCCGCTTCCCTCGCGGCTCGCGCGCTGGTTCGGCTACGCCGTCGTGCTGCCCAACCCGAGGGTCCTCGGCGCGCTCGTCACGCTGATCGGCCTCTACCAGCGGAGCGGCCTTCGGGCGCTCGTCCGCAAGACCGGGCTCGTCAAGCTCTTCGGCGCGAAGAACGCCCAGCGGGAGGCGCTCCTGCCCGACGTGCCGCCCCCGGCCGACCGGCGGCCGCTGCCGGAGTTCACGGCCGCGAAGGGGGAGCGGCGCGGAAAGGTGGCGCTCCTGGCCGGCTGCGTCATGCGGGAGGTCTTCCAGGCCACCAATCGCGCCACGATCCGGGTCCTCTCCGAGAACGGGTGGGACGTGGTCGTGCCGCGCGACCAGGGGTGCTGCGGCGCCCTCCACGTCCACGAAGGCGAGCTCGAGCGGGGCAAGGCGCTCGCCCGGCGCGACATCGCGGCCTTCGAGGCGGCCGACGTCGACTACGTGGTGACCAACGTCGCGGGTTGCGGCTCCGTCATGAAGGAATGGGGGGAGCTCTTCGAGCACGACCCCGAGTGGGCGGAGCGGGCCAAGCGCGTCGCGGCCCGGGTGCGCGACGTCACGGAACTCCTCGCGGCCTTTGGCCCGCTCAGGGGCCGGCTCGGCCGGCTCGATCTCACCGTCGCCTACCACGAGCCGTGCCACCTCGCCCACGCCCAGAAGGTCCGGCAGGAGCCGCGCGAGGTCCTCAGGCAGATCCCGGGTGTCACGCTCACCGAGATCCGCGAGAGCGACTGGTGCTGCGGCTCGGCCGGCGTGTACAACGTCGTTCACCCCGACCTCTCCATGCGGATCCTCGACCGGAAGATGTCGCGCGTCGGCGAGGTGAAGGCCGACGTCCTGGCCACCGGCAACCCGGGCTGCCTCATCCAGATCGGCAAGGGGATGGCCCGGGTCGGGCTTCGGATGCCGGTCGTGCACCCGGTCGACCTCCTGGCGCGCGCCTACGAGGCGGGCGACGGCGCGGCGGCAGCAGGGGCGCGCTTCGACGCCTAGTCGGCAGCCGACCGCTATTTCGCTGGACAGCCTGGCGCTTTTCTGCGAATCTGTGACCCCAATTACAGAACAGTGCCCGGTTCGTGGCGTATAGCACAGCGCGCCTGACCCCAACCTGACCGAGGAGCCCGACTCGATGCGCCTCCCGACCGTGCTCGCCGCCATGCTGCTCGTCGCCTGCATGCCGGCGACCGCCCGGTCCGAGGACGGGCCGGTGGGCGTGGTCGCCCGGGCCGTGGAGGCGATGGCGCCGGAGGCGGTGGCGGTCCCGGGCGGCTTCCGGTTCGCCGTCGACGACGTGGTCGTCTCCGTCCTGACCGACGACGACGCCGGCCTCCTGCGCGTGGTCGCGTGGGACAGCGACCTCGGCGACCCGGACGTCCGGCTCGTCGCCAAGGCCCTCTCCTCGGACATGCTGCCCGACCTCGGCGCTCGCCTGGTGTCCGTGCGGGGGCTCCTCTGCGCCGCCGTGCTCGCCCCGCTACGGGGGCTCACCGACGCGCGCTTCCGCGGCACCGTCGACGGGGTGGTCCGGATGGCGCGCGAGGCGGCGGCCCAGATGTCGGTCCAGGCGGCAGCCGTCGGGGCGCCCCTGCTCGATCGAGGGACGCCCGGACTCGCGATTCCGGTCAACTTGCCGGTCCACTCGAGGCCCGCTTCGCGCTAGAATTGCGTATATGGCCGAGCACACCGCACCGACCGACTGGCAGAACCCCTGGGTCTGGACCGTCGCCGCGCTCCTGATCGGCGGGCTCCTCTTCGCGAACTTCGCCCGCACGAGCGCCACGGACACGAAGGCCACCGGTTGGGTGTTGAACTACGGCCGAACCGGTGCCGGCGACGGCGTGCCGAGCAGCACCGCCGTGCCGGACGCACTCAAGGGTAAGTACCGCTAGTCGCCGGCTTTCCGGCGCGCGCCCACTCTCGACGCGGCGCCCGGCGGCCGCGCGGGGGCTCGCCCGCGTGCGAGCGCCAGACCCCCGCGCCAGGGCCATCCGTACCGATCGGACGAGCCCCCTAGCGTGTTAGCAAGGTGAACTGTATGACAGAACTCCAGCGCCCCGGCGGCCCGGAGCCCGAGGCTCCCGCCGACCAGGTGGCCGACCGTCCGTCCGTGTCCGAGGGCGAGTCGCCCCCGGCGCCTTCTGCCGACGCGCCCCCGGTCGCCGCCAGGACCGCGATCCTCCCCGAAAGCGGCGACGGGGCTGGCGACGACCTCGACTCCTGGGGCAACCCCGACGGCGTCATCCCCCGTTTCCTCCTCGACACCGATGCGGTCAAGATCCTCCGGCGCCTCAGGCGGCACGGCTACGAGGCCTACCTCGTCGGCGGCGGCGTACGCGACCTCCTCCTCGGCCGCACGCCGAAGGACTTCGACATCGCGACCTCGGCGCGGCCCGAGGAAGTGAAGCGTCTCTTTCGCAACTGCCGGATCATCGGACGCCGCTTCCGCCTGGCGCACGTCTTCTTCCGCGAGAAGATCATCGAGGTCTCGACCTTCCGGGCGATGATCGACCCGGTCGAGAACGGCAACGGCGACGACCTCCTCATCCGCAACGACAACGTCTTCGGCACGGCCGAGCAGGACGCCGTCCGCCGCGACTTCACGATCAACGGGCTCTTCTACGACGTCGAGCGAGGCGAGGTCATCGACTACGTCGGCGGCCGCGAGGACCTCGAGCGGCGGATCATCCGCACCATCGGCGACCCGGACATCCGGTTCCGCGAGGACCCCATCCGGATGCTCAGGGCGATCAAGTTCGCCGCCCGCCTCGGCTTCCAGCTCGATCCGGTCACCGAGGCGGCCATCCGCCGCCACCGCGCCGACATCCTCCGGAGCGCGCCGCCGCGCATCATGGAGGAGGTCCTCAGGCTCCTCGGCGGCGGCGCGGCGCGCGCCTCGCTCCGCCTGCTCGCCGAGACGGGGGCCCTCGGCGTCCTCCTCCCCGAGCTGCAGAACCTCTGGGCGCTCAAGCACGAGGGCAACCCCATCGCGGCCTACCTCTGGGACGACATCGAGGCGCACCTCGCCGCCCTCGACGCCTTCGACAAGGGGCGGCGCAGCGTGTCGAACGCGGTGCTCGTCGGCACCCTCGCGATGCCGCTCCTCCTCGACCGGCCCGAGGGGCTCCCCGCCTGGTCGCCCCCCGCCGATCTCCTGGTCGCGGGCGACGACGACGAGGACGAGCCCGACGCGCACGGCCCGTCGGACGACGGTGGCCGTCCGGCCCGTCACCGCGCGCGCCACGGCGTGGCGGCCGACATCGACGGCATCGCGAGCGCGCTCGCGCTCAGGCTGGCGCTCTCGCGGCGCGACACGGAGGCGCTGCGGGGCGCGCTCTTCATCCTCTGGCGCATGGTCGGGCAGCCCGACACGCGCCGCGCCTCGGTGCTGGCCAGGCGGCCGGCCTTTCCCGACGCCCTCACGCTCCTGCGCATCCGCGACCTCGCCTGCCGCGGCGAGCTGGTCGACGACCTGGCCGAGTGGGAGCGGGCCGCCGCGGCGGCCGGGCAGATGGGGGCGGCCGGCGAGGTCGAGCCGCGACGCCGCCGTCGCCGCCGCGGAGGCGGCGCGGTGCAGCCCGCGCCGCCGCGCGACCCCGACGCCGAGTGGGTGGCGCGCCGCAGCGCCGCGGCGGAGCAGCCGATCCCGACCCTCCTGATCGGCGGGCCGGCCGCGGCCCGCGCGTCGATCGAGCCTCTGCCGTTCACCGCGGGCGGCGCCGACGACCTCCGGGGCGGCGGACCGGGCCGGAAGCGCCGCCGTCGCCGTCGCGGTCGCCGCGGGCCTGGCGGAATCCATGGTTCCGCCTAACCGGTACGTCGTCACCGAGGACCAGGCCGGCACGCGCCTCGATCTCTTCCTGGCCCGCCAGGACCCCGATCACTCGCGCAGCCTCTACCAGCGCGCCATCGCCGAGGGACGGGTCCGCCTGAACGGCCGCCGCGCGCGCAAGTGGGAGCGGCTCTCCCCGGGCGACACCATCGAGGTGGACCCGTTCGGACCGCCCGCGGTGGCGCCCGTGCCCGACCCGTCGGTGCCGTTCGTGGTCGTCCACGAGGACGACGCCGTCCTCGTCGTCGACAAGCCGGCCGGCGTGCCGGTGCACCCGCACCGCCCGGAGGAGAAAGGCACGCTCGCCAACGGCCTCGTCGCGCGCTTCCCCGACCTCGTCGGCGTCGGGCCGCAGCCGCTCGAGCCGGGGCTCGTCCACCGCCTCGACACGCAGACCTCGGGGCTCCTCGTCGTGGCGCGGACGCCGGCCGCCTTCCGGTCGCTCGCGTCGCAGTTCGCCGCGCGGACCGTCGAGAAGGTCTACATCGCCCTCGTCCTCGGCAGCCCCCCGGCGCAGACGACCATCACGACCCCCATCGGCCACCACCCGACCGACCCGCGCCGCATGATCGTCGAGGGGGACCCGGCCGGACCGCCGCGCAGCCCGAGGCCGGCCGCCACCCACGTCGCCATCCGCCGGCGCTACGCCGGGTACGCCGAGGTGGAGGTCCGGATCACGACCGGCCGGATGCACCAGATCCGCGCGCACCTGGCCTCCATCGGGCACCCGCTCGCCGGCGACGCGCTCTACCAGACCCCGTCGCAGTTCGCGAGGGACCGCCTCGGCCTCGCGCGCCCCTTCCTCCACGCCGCCCGTCTCGCCTTCGACCACCCGACCGACGGCCGGCGCATCGAGGTGAGCGCGCCCTTGCCGCCCGACCTCGTGGCGGTGCTCGCGCGCCTCGAGGAGGCGGGCACCGACGAGACCCCCGCCGAGCGCGAGCCTGCGGCGCCGCGTCCGGCCAGGCGCCGCACGGCGCGCAAGCCGGCGGTCAAGCCGGAGGGGCCCCGCTTCATCAGGAGACCCGGGGGTGGGAAGGCGTCTCCCCCGGCCGACGAGGGGGCGGCACGGCCTTCGCCGGCCCAGGCGAAGGAGGCCGAAACGCCCCGTTCGTGGCTCGACCTCGAGGTGCCGTCCGACGAGGAGATCGAGGTCCG
>DATCKS010000028.1:0-6428 GCA_036562265.1 Thermodesulfobacteriota bacterium
GACCTCGGCCACGGCGTCGCAGTGGTAGCGGTCGGAGAAGAGCGCCGCCTCCGCGAACGTCTCGCCCGCGCGGGCCACGTGCACCGTTACCGGCACCCCCTCGCTCGTGTGTCGTACGAGCAGCACCCGGCCTGCCTCCACCACGAAGAGCGCGGTCGTCGCCTCTCCCTGTCGGAAGAGGACCTCTCCCGCATCGAGGTCACGACGCCGAGCGACGCCGAGGAGCGCGGCGAAGGGGCCGGCCGCCGTCATGCGGCCGGCAGCGACAGGACGGCGCCGGCCGCCAGGCCGAAGGCGTCGAGGTGGCCGGTCACCGTCCGCCCGGGGTCGAGCAGGTGGACGTGGATGCGCTCGCCCGGGTGGGTGATGACCCCCTCGAGCGCCGGGCCGGAGTAGAAGCCCACCAGGTCGGCCGCCATCCGATCGCCCCGCCGGACGACCCGGTCCGCGGCGGCGTGCCCGCCACGGCGGCCGTGCCCACCACGGCCGCCGTGCTCGCCGCCCGGCGGCTCGCCGGGACCGGCCAGCACGTGCCAGGCGTAGCCGGTGATGGTGCCGCGCACGAGGAAGGGGAAGGGGCGGGAGGCGTCGATGCCCCGGCGCGCGGCGGCGGCCGCCACCGCCGCCTCGATGTCGGGCATGGCGGCGAGATCGACCTCGATCGGCTCCTCCACCCAGCGCTCCACCCGAGCGGTGACGAGGAGGGCCGCCTCGGCGTCGGGAGGCGCCGGCACGATCCGCGCGCCGGCCCGCCGGCCGTAGCTCACGAAGAGGCGTCCCCCGTGCGCCGTCACCTCCCCCTCGAGGCCGGCCAGGGCGCCGACCGCGTAGACGCCCGGCGCGGAGACCGCGTCGGCGAGCCTCACCCGCCCGGCGAAGGCGGCGTCGCGCATCATCCGCTCGAAGTGGCCGTAGACGCGGATGTCGAACGGCAACGCCTCGGCCGCGCGGGCGCGGCGGGCCGGCGTCGCGAGCGCGGCGGCGGCGAGGGTGAGGAGCGCGCGTCGAGAGAGGCCAGGATGCATCGAGGTGTCCTCCCGGTGTCCGCCGGCCAGTCTGCCGCGGGCCGCCCGGGTCGCGTATGACCGCGATCATATCGCCGCGCCCATCGGTTCTTCGGGGCCAGCCTCTGGTGCCTGCGAGGACCAGGGGCCTCGCGGCTCACGCGCCTGCGTGCGGCGCTCGGCCACTCGCCCGGCTCGATCGCGCTGCTCGACGAGCGAGAACGGCGCGCCCTTCAGCGGCGCCGCAGTTGATGGCGCGCCTCCGGGACTTGCCGGTGCGGATGGTGCACGGCGGGCTCCGGGAGAGCTCCGGGCGGGCGCGGCTGCTCGAGCTGATCGACGGGTCTCTCGGCCAGGACGCCGGGAGGGAAAACGGGAAGGCCTGCCCCCGGGCGACTCTCAGCCGTCGTCCCTGATCGCGATCGTATCATCCCCGGACGCTCGAGCCGTCGTCCCCCTTCGCCAGCACGCGCGCGAGGAAGCGCCGCGTCCGATCGTGGCGCGGGTTGCCGAGCACCTCGTCGGGCGGCCCCTCCTCGACGATCACGCCCCCGTCCATGAAGACGACCCGGTCGGCCACCTCTCGGGCGAAACCCATCTCGTGCGTCACGACCACCATCGTCATGCCGTCGGCGGCAAGCTGGCGCATCACCTTCAGCACCTCCCCCACCAGTTCCGGGTCGAGCGCCGAGGTGACCTCGTCGAAGAGCATGATCTCGGGCTCCATCGCCAGCGCGCGGGCGATGGCCACCCGCTGCTGCTGGCCGCCGGAGAGGCGCGAGGGGTACTGGTCCGCCTTCTCGGCGAGGCCCACGCGGGCGAGCTGCCGTCGGCCGATCTCGATGGCCCGCTCGCGGGGGAGCTTGCGGACGACGAGGAGCGCCTCGATGACGTTGCCGAGGGCGGTCCGATGCGGCCAGAGGTTGTAGGCCTGGAAGACGATGCCGATCCGCTGGCGCATCGCGTTGAGGCGAGCCGCCGAGTCGCGTACCCGGCTGCCGTCGGGTCCCTCGCGGAAGCCGATCGGCTCGCCGTTGACGTACACCATCCCCCGGGTCGGCTCCTCGAGGAAGTTGATGCAGCGCAGGAGCGTGCTCTTGCCGGAGCCCGAGGGGCCGATCACGCAGAGGACCTCGCCTCGCCTGACCTCGAGGTCGATCCCCCGGAGCACCTCGAGGCTGCCGAAGGACTTGTGGAGGCCGACGACCTTCACGGCGGGGACGTCGGCGGTCATGGCGAAAGGTGCCTCGTGACGCGGCGCTCGACGACGCGGCCCCCCCACGCGACGATGTCCGTGAGCGCCCAGTACATGAGCCCCGAGAGGACGAGCGCCTCGATGGGGGCGTAGCTCTCGGCGATGACCTGGTAGGCGCGGTAGGTCAGCTCGGGCACGGTGATGAGCGACAGGATGGACGACCACTTGAGGACGCCGGTGAACTCGTTCGTCAGGGCGGGCGTCACGAGGGCGGCCATGATCGGGATCGTGACGCGGCGCAGCGTCTGCCAGTAGCTCATGCCGAGCGACCGCGCCGCCTCGATCTGCCCCTTGTGCACCGCCGTGATCCCCGCCCGGAGGATCTCCGACGCGTACGCGCCGACGTAGAGGGACAGGGAGGTCACGCCGGACACGATGGGTGGGAGCGTGAGGTGATAGTAGGGGGCCGCCGCGTACAGGAAGTAGACCTGCACGAGGAGCGGCGTCCCGCGGATCAGCTCGACGTAGCCGCGGGCGACGAGCCGAAGGGGCCGCCACGGCGAGAGGCGCGCGAGCGCCGTGAGGAGGCCGAGGACGAGGCCGATCGCCATCGACAGGGCCGAGATCCACGCCGTCGTCACGGAGGCGCGGACGAACAGGGGCCAGATCTCGGCGAGGAGTTCCCGGTCGAGGGTCATCAGCGGTACGCCACGAGGCGCCGCTCGAGCCTGTGCGACGCCCAGAAGATGGCCGCGTTGACGAGGAGGTAGAGGAGCGCCACCGCGAAGTAGACCTCGAGCGGCCGCAGGATGCGCCCGACGAGCTGGTGCCCGGCGCGCGTCAGCTCGATGATGGCCAGGACCGAGATCAGGGAGGAGCCCTTGAGAAGGCTCGCCGCCTCGTTCGTGAGGGCCGGCAGGACGTTGCCGACCACCTGGGGGAGCACGATGCGGCGGACCGCCTGCCACTGCGTCATGCCGAGCGAGCGCGCGCTCTCCACCTGGCCCTTCGGGAGGGCCACGATCCCGCCCCGCAGGATCTCGGCCGTGTAGGCGGCGCCGTTCAGGCCGAGGGCGAGCACCGCCGACTCGAGAGGGGTGAGGTCGATACCGACGAGCGGCGGCAGGTAGAAGACGGCGTAGAGCTGGACGAGGAGCGGCGTGCCCCGGACGGCGTCGACGTAGAGGAACGCGAGCCCACGAACGGCGCGCGAGGCCGACAGCCGCGCGAAGGCCACCGGGACCGCGAGCACGCCCGCGAGGAGGATCCCGAGCGCCGAAACCTGAAGGGTGACGAGAGCCCCCCGGACGAGGACCGGGAGGCTCTCGACGACGATACCCGGGTCGAACCCGGGCAGCACGTCCGCGGAGCCTGGCACCGCCTACTTGGCGTAGACCACCTGGTCGGGCACGTCCATGGGCCCGCCGAACCACTTGATCTGCAGCTCTCGCAGCGTGCCGTCCTTCTTGAGGGCGAGGATCCGCTCGCTGAACCAGTCGGCCAGATCCCGATCCTCCTTGCGGGTCGCCCACGAGAAGTAGGTCTGCTCGCCGAGCTGCCCGGCTGTCTTGAACTTGCCCGGCTGCTGCTTGATCAGGTAGAGGGCGTTCGGCAGACCGTTCAGCGTGGCGTCGAGCCGGCCGTTCTCCACGTCGGGGTAGATCTCCGCGAACCCGACGTACTCGCGCACCTCCTTGATCGGCGCGCGTCCCTTCTTTGCCAGCTCCTCGCTGAGCGCCTTGGCGGCGGCGAGGTAGCGCGTGCCCTGCGGCGCGCCGACCACCTTGCCCGACAGGTCCTCGGGCTTCGTGATCGCCGCGTTGTCGGCCCTGGTGATGATCGTCGCCGTGCCGACCGCCGTGGGAACGGTGAACGCGAAGCGGCGCGCCCGCTCCTCGGTGGCGAAGAGCGCGGTCACCACGGCGTCGAACTTCTTCCCCTGGAGCCCCGCGAGGAGGGCCTGGAACGGGACGTCGAGCTGGGTGATCTTCACCCCCTGCGCGGTGAGGTCCTTCGTCACCAGCGCGAAGAGGTCGGCGTGGTAGCCGACGATCTTGCCGTCCTTCACGAACTCGAACGGCGCGTAGCCGGCCTCGGTCCCGACGACGATCTCCTTCCTGGCCTTGATCTCGTCGAGGATGCCGGCCGTGGCAGGGGCGGCGGACAGGATCGCCGCCAGCGCGAGGGCCGCCGTCGTCCAGGGTGCGAGCCGTCTCGTCATGCAACCCTCCTCTCTCGGAGATTGTTAGGATACATGAAAACGCGCCTGCGGAGGCGGCCGATGGCGGAGAATCTCTGGCCCCCGGGCACCCGCTGCCCGGTCACGCTCACGGTGGACGTGGACGGCATGTCGGTGTGGCTCAACCGGGGGCCCGAGTTCGCCCGTCTGCCGTCGATCTGCTCCATGGGGGAGTACGGCCCCAACGTGGGTGTCCCCCGGATCCTCGACCTGCTCGACGCCGAGGGGGTGAAGGCCACCTTCTTCGTGCCCGGCTTCGAGGCGGAGCACCACCCGGCGCTCGTGCGGGACATCCTCGCTCGGGGGCACGAGGTCGCCCACCACGGCTACAAGCACGAGCACGTCTGGAAGCTCTCGCCCGAGGCGGAACGGGAGGTGTTCCTGCGCGGCCTCAAGGCCCTGCAGGACGTGACCGGTCAGTCCCCGCGCGGCTGGCGCGCGCCGGGCGGGGAGATGAGCCCCCACTCGATCGACCTCCTCGCCGAGCACGGCTTCCTCTACTCGAGCAGCCAGATGGGGAACGACGTTCCCTATCCGGCGAGCGAGCGGCACCCGGAGATCGTCGAGGTGCCGATCCACTGGATGCTCGACGACTACAGCTACTTCTTCTACCAGCCGTGGGTGGGGGCGGGCGCGCCGCCCGCCACGCCGGACCACGCCTTCGCCGTCTTCTCGGCGGAGTTCGACGGGCTCTACCGGTTCGGCCGCATGTTCATGCTCGTCGTGCACCCCGAGATCACGGGGCGGCCGTCGCGACTGACGGTGCTCGAGCGGATCATCCGGCACGCCAGGAGCCGGCCTGGCGTCCGCTTCATGCGGGTCGTGGACCTGGTCGAGACCTGGGTGGCGAGCCGGGGCCGGGGGGCGCTCTAGGGACGGCCGGCGGCCGCGGCGCCGAAGGCGCGTTCGGCATCGGCCACCGTCGTGAGGCGGCAGAAGACGTGCGAGAGGCAGAGGAGCGCGGCGCGGTGGCGCTCGAGACTCGTGGCGGCCACGCCGTCCTCGACGAGGAAGACGCGGTAGTTCAGGTTCCGGGCGCGCTGGACGGTGGCGCTCACGCAGACGTCGGTGCAGACGCCGGCGACGACGAGCTGGCGGACGCCGAGCATGCGCAGCAGGCCGTCGAGGTCGGTCCCCTCGAAGGCGTCGTACCGGCGCTTGCTCGTGATGTGGTAGTCCCCGGGCGCGACCGTGAGGCCGGCGACGAGCTCGGCTCCGGGTGTCCCCTCGATGCAGTGGATCGCCTCGTACTCGAGCTCGATGCCGAAGTCCGAGAGGTCCGGCCGGTGGCGCTCGTGCGTGAAGATCACCGGGACGCCGGCCGACCGGGCGGCCGCGGTGAGGCGGTTGATCCGGGGGACGAGGGCGAGCCCGCCCACCGTCTCCGCCGGTGCGCCGGGCTCGAGGAAGTCGCGCTGCATGTCGATGACGAGCACTGCGGCACCTTCCGCGGAGAGCGGGGGCGACGGTCGTACGGGTCGTGGCACGGCGATCCCTCGTCGAGGCCACGATTGTAGCCGGCGGGCCGTCGAGAAGGGAGGACGATGCACGAGGACGACATCTACCGGCAGCTCAAGGCCGCGATCGTCGGCCATCGCCTGCCTCCCGGGACGCGACTCGCGGAGGAGTCGCTGGCCGAGGCCTTCGGCGTGAGCCGGACGCCGATGCGCAACGTCCTGCGCCGGCTCTCCTACGAGCGGCTCGTCGTGATCGAGCGCAACCGGGGCGCGTCGGTCTGCTCGCCGTCTCCCGAGGACGCCCGCGAGGTCTTCGAGATGCGCCGGATCCTCGAGGATGCGGTCGTGGCGCGGGTCGCCTCGCGGATCGGCCCGGAGGACCTCGCGCGGCTCAGGGAGATCGATGCGGCCGATGCCGCGGCGGCGGCCCGGGGCGACTTCCCGACCTCGGTGCGCATCGCCGTCGACTTCCACCTGGCGCTCGCCAGGCTCGCGGGCAACAGCCTGCTCGTGCGCAGCCTCACGGAACTGGT
>DATCKS010000031.1:0-2559 GCA_036562265.1 Thermodesulfobacteriota bacterium
CCCCAGGCCATGATGCGTCTCCTGGTTCTGGCGGGACCATCCCGACCGATTCGCGATCCGCGCGAGGTCGTCCTCGCGGCGACGACCGCCACACCATAGCGCACAGGTACGGGCGGGACCCGGCGGCGGCCGGCGCGGAGGGAGGTGGGGCGAGGCGCCCTTGCGGCCAGGCCGCGTGGAAAATGGAAAGGCCTGACCCCCTGGAAAATGGAAAGGCCTGACCCCGGGTTAGAGCTTGAAGCGGCTCACCTCGTCGCGGAGCGCCTTGGCCTCGCGGCCGAGCGTGGCGACGATGCCGTTCAGGTCCGCGGCGGCGCCGAGGTGACGCTCGGTGGTCGACTTGATGCGCGCGACCGCGGCCTCGATGAGGCGGCCCCCCTCGCCGTGCTCGGCGGTCGCGTCGTTGATCTGCCGGATCATCTCGGTCACCTCCTCGATGGACCGCGTGATGTGCCGGCTCCCCTTCGCCTGCTCGTCGGTTGTCTGCTTCACCTGCTGCGCGATCTCGCGCATCCTCTCGATCGCGTGCAGGATCTGCTCGCCCCCCTTGCTCTGCTCCCGCGTCGCCACGCTGATGCGCTGGGCCATGGCGGCCACCTGGGTGATCGCCTCGGTCATCTGCCGGCTCCCCTGGGTCTGCTCGGCGGTCGCCCTGGCGATGCTCTTCACCCGCTCGACCGAGCGCGTGGCGCTGGCCGCGATCTGCGAGAGGGCGGCGCCCGCCTCGCGCGCGAGGCGGACCCCTTCCTCGATCGAGGCGTCGCCGGCCCGCATGGCGTCGACGGCGCTCTGCGCCTCGGCCTGCACCTGCCGCACCTGCTCGGCGATCTCCTTGGTGGAGGCGGCGGTCCGCTCCGCGAGGTCCCGGATCTCGTCGGCGACGACGCCGAAGCCGCGGCCCTGCTCGCCCGCCTGGGCGGCGATGATGGCGGCGTTGAGCGCCAGGAGGTTCGTCTCCTCGGCCACGTCGTCGATGACGGCAAGGATCGAGTCGATGCTCCGGATCCGCTCGCCGAGGCCCACGATGACGCGGCTTGCGCCGGCAGCCGACTCGCGGATCCGCTCGATGCCGGCCACGGTCACGTCCACGGCGCGCAGGCCGGCCTGGGCGTCGGCCTGGACCTTCTCGGAGAGGGCGGCCGTCTCCCGGGCGTTGTCGTCGATGTCGAGGATGGCCGCCTCGAGGTTGTGGATGGCCGCGGCGCTCTCGCTCGCGAGGGCGGTGAGGCGCTCGACGCTGGCGGCCACCTCGCGGCTCGCGGCGGCGACCTCCTCGATGACGGCCGTCGTCTGCTCCACCGAGGAGGCCAGGTACTCCATGTTGGTCGCGACCTCCTCGATCGTCGCGCCCATCTCGAGGACCGACGACGACGAACTCTGCGAGGCCTGGGTCAGCCGATCGATCGACGCGAGGATCTGCGCGACCGACTGGTTCATCTGCACCGCCGACCGCGACGCGTCCTCGACCGAGCCGGCCTGCGCCTGCGCGTCGCCGAGGACGGCGCGCGAGCTGCCGGCGATCGACTCGCAGGCGGCCGCCACCTGGGCCGACGCGTCGTCGATCCGCCTGAGGAGCCCGTGAAGCCGCTCGACCATCCGGTTGAAGGCGCGCCCGACGAGGGCGATCTCGTCGCCGCCCCGGTCCGGGACGCGCTGGGTGAGGTCCCCGGCGGCGATCCGCTCGGCGGTTTCGACGAGGCGCGACACGGGGCGCGAGATGGCGACCCGCACGAAGAGGACCACCAGGACCACGGCCGCGAGGAGGACCGCGGCGCCGGCGCCGGCGGCCTTGAGCCAGATGGCCCGTACCTCGGCCGCCGAGACCTCGGTCCGAAGCCCCATGCGGAGCGTCCCGACCCGGTCGGCCGGCCCGGCGGCCGACGGCCGCGAGATCGGCAGCGAGAGGTCGAGGACCTCGGCGCCGTCGAACCGACCCGGCTGCCCGCCGGCCTCGAGCGGCACGACCGGGGTGGCGGCGAGGAAGGCCGCGAGCCGGTCGCCTCTTGCGCCGCGGCCGGCGCTGCTGTGCACGACCCGGCCATCCGGCCCGACCACGGCCACGTAGGCCAGCTCCGGGTAGGCCTCGACGAGCGCGCGCGCCTGGTCCGACAGGTCGGGCAGCTCCTCGAGGGCGAGGCCGAGGTCGAGCGCCGACCCGATCGCGCGGACGAACTCCGCCCCGATGACGCGGAGCTTGCCGACGTGGGCCGCCCGGAGGCCCGACTCGAGCTGGCCGACGACGAAGGCCGTGTCGGCCACGAGCGCGATCGCGAGCGTCGCCGCGACGAGCAGGAAGATCTTCACGGACAGGCGGCGAAGCATGCTCGTCGGCTCTCCTCAGCGCATCGGCGGTCCCGCCTCCCGAGGCGACGGCGGCGCGGCGGCGATCGGCATCGGGCCGTCGACCCCGATCAGCGACCGGCGCCTCCCTGCCGCGCCCGTCGACGCTCTTCCATGGGGATCAGGTTCGCGGGCAGGGCCGGCCCCGGCGTCGTCCGTTCGAGCTGCTCGATCAGCTCGTCGAGTTCGGCGTGCTGGCAGGGCTCGCAGATGACGCTG
>DATCKS010000038.1:0-5304 GCA_036562265.1 Thermodesulfobacteriota bacterium
GGCCGCCCGGTCGACGAGCTCCCGGTGGCCGACCGGGTGGACCTCGCCATGGAACTCGACTGGGCGGACGCCTACGCCGAGGTCGACACGGACGGCCGCGAGGTGCCGGCGAACGTGAAAGGGTGGCTCGTCGGAGCGCGACCGGACGGCGACGTGGCGCATCTGGCCGTGGCGCTCAACGGGCGGGTCGCGGCCGTCACCCGAACCGCCCCCTGGCGGCGGGGACGTGCGCGGTTCGCCGCGCTGGTGCCGGAATCGGCTCTCAGGGACGGCTACAACGAGGTCGAGGTGTTCGCGCTGTCGGGGCCGGTCGGCTCGCCTCGGCTGGCGACGGTCGGAGGGGGCGCGCCGCGCACCTACACCCTCGTCGCGGGCCCGGACGGAGAGCGGATCGTCCGCTCGGACGGCCGGGTCATCCCGATCCGGCAAGGCGTCGAGGTTGGACAGGCGCGCCTCCTGCCCCGGGACGGCGGGCTCGCGGTGAGCGGCTGGGCGGTCGACCTCGCGCGCGAGCGGCCGGCCGCCGCCGTGCTCGTCTTCGTGGGGCGCACCTTCGGGCTTGCGACCGGCACCGGTCGTGCGAGGGAGGACGTCGTCGAACGGTACGGGGCGTCGACGCTCCTCGAGTCCGGCTTCGGCTCGCAGATCCCGTGGCACCTCCTCGACGAGGCGAGCCGCGACGGCGTGCGCATCTTCGCCGTCCTTGCGAACGGTACGGCGGGGGAACTCGTCGTCGACGCGAGGGCGCTCGGGCGGCAGGCGGTGGCCGCCGCTCACCACCCGTAGTAGTCGCGGGTCAGTACGGGGTAGAGCGCCGCGCCTGCCGGGAGCGGCGGGCGCGGCGGCGGTCCCGCGAGGGGCAGGGCGAGGAGGCGGTCGTTCACGCGGGCCGGGTCGTCGATCCAGGCCCGATCGAGGACCTCGCCCCAGCCGACCTCGCCGATCCGCTCGGCGATCGCGCCGAGGTCGAAGGCGACCGGGAAGAGCCCCGCGCGGAACGCGATCGACAGCGTATACGAGTAGGTCTCCGGCCAGATCGACGTGAAGAACGCCAGGTGGCAGGGGCGCTCGGCGAGGCGCAGCGGCAGCGTCGCCTCGTCGTAGGGGCCGGTGACCGTGACGTTCGCGAGCCGGGCGAACGTCTCCGGGTCGTCGGTGTAGCCGAAGACGACGAACTCGATCGGCAGGCGCCTGGCCAGGGCATCCCGGGCGCACGCGGCGAGGACCCGTGACCCCTTGTGCGGCCCGATGGCGCCGATGACCGCCACACGCAGCGGCCGGCCGGCCTCCCGGCGGGCGGCGGCGCCGGGGATCGGCTCGATTGTCGGCTCGGGGTGGGGGCGCACAGCCGGCCGGAGGCCGGGGAAGTGGCGCGCGAGTCGCGTCGCCACGTCCCGGCTCGGGACGAACACCTGTCGGGCCCCGGCCAGCAGCTCGGCCGACCGCTCGCGCCACGCCTCGATCGACACCCGTCCGAACGGCGATCCGGCTTCGTCGACGCACGCCTGACAGGCCTCGGCGGGCGGCTCCCCGCAGTACGCGCCGTCGCGACCGAGCAGGTTGATCCGCGGGCAGATGCAGGCGTAGTCGTGGATCGTCGCGTCGTACGGGAGGCCGAGCCTCCCGCAGAGCGCGCGGAGGCGATCGGCCGCCACCGGATCGAAGTCCACGAGGCTGTGGACGTGGACCCGCTCGATGCCGATCTCCGCCAGCGCGGCGCCGAGGTCGTCCAGCCCAGTGTCGAGGTCGAACGCCGGCAGGTTCGGCGTGAGCGGCACGTCGGCGTGCTCGAGGCGGACGAGTTTCGGGCGCCCCGGCACGGGCCGGAGGCAGAACACCGAGACCCCTTCGGCCGCGAGACGCGCCGCAAGGTCCCGGATGTGGCGTTCGGTCCCGCCTCCGCGCCGGTGCGAGACGAAGAGCACGGCGCGCCGACCGGCGCGCGCGCGCAGGCGCGCCAGGTCGAGCCGTCGCCGAACGGGCGCGACCGGATCGCGCGCGAGGAAGTCGCGGATCCGATCGGTGTAGTCCGGGAAGCTTCGCAGGAGGGTCCGCAGCCCGGCGCGCGTGAGCCTGGCCTTCTCGGCGCCGAACGACACGCTGCCGTGATGCCGGACGAACACGTCCCCGGCCAGAAGGTGCACCCACCCGCGGCTCGACGCCCGGAGGCAGAAGTCGTTTTCCTCGCCGTAGCCGCGACCGAAACGGGTCTCGTCGAAGGGGCCGGTCGCCTCGAGGCAGTCGCGGCGCACGTACATGCAGAAGCCGACGGCGGTCGGCACCTCGACCGCCACCCCCGCGTTGGCCCTGGCTGCCAGGGCGTCGAGTTCCGGGTAGCCGACCTCGAGCCGCATGTCGTTGACCCGGCTGCGGATCGGGTAGCTGAAGACCTCCGCGGCGTTGGAGAGCGGCGTGACGGTGCCGACGTCGGGCCGGCTGTAGGCGGCCGCGCGCAGGCGGTCGAGCCAGTTCCCGTAGACCTCGGTGTCCGAGTTGAGGAGGACGACGTCGCGATCGGCGTGGAGGCGGAAGCCCTCGTTGGCCGTCCGGACGAAGCCGAGGTTCCGTGGATGGCGGAGGAGACGGACGAGGCCGAGCCGGGCGAGCCGATCGAGCGCGGCCGACAGGGCCGGTTCCGGGCTCGCGTCGTCGATGACGACGACCTCGTGGGGCGTGTCGACTCGCGCCTCGAGCACGGTCCTGAGGCAGGTCAGGGTTTCGGCGATCCCGCGGTAGACCGGGACGACCACGTCGACGAGCGGCGTGCCGCCGCGGCCGCCGTCGGCCCGCCGGCGTTCCGCCAGCGCCTCGAACACCGCGTCGGGCGGGACGTCCGGCCGCGGCGCCTTCGGCAGCGCGGCGACCTCGGCCAGCCGCATCCCGCCCGGGCCGCCGATCTCCTCGTTCGGATCGGCGTCGGTCCCCCGGGCGCCGAGCGACGCCAGGCGCCCCCGCCCGGGCGTCCCGTCCGGGAGGCGCTCGGCGAGCCACGAGACCGCCTCGCGCGCCGCCGCGACCCGCGCCTGCGCGAACGCCTTGGCCGCGCGCAGCGGGCGGGTCACCCGCCAGGACGCGGAGGCGAGAAGCGCCTCGATGTGGCGTTCCCGGGTCGCAAGCGCGTCCTCGAGGGCGGCGACCTGCCGATCGCGCTCGGCGAGCCGCGCGCGCAGTTCCCTGAAGGTGCCCTCGAGGAGGCCGACCGGCGGCGTCACGACGCCGGTCGGGGTCCAGCGTCGCGTCTCGAGGAGCGCCCGGGCAAGCTCGTCGAGCGTCCGGACGGGGGTGAGGCCGGGTACGTCGCCGAGCCGGGCCACGAGCATCGGGGCCCGCTCGACGGGGAGGAGCAGGAGGCTCGACTCCTCCGCATCGCCGAAGACGTTGTGCCGCTGGCCGCGGAAGTTCCCGGGGTTGTACGCCGGCGCCCGGTGCAGGTGCGCCTCGTAGCCGAGCGCGCGGGTGAGCTGGACGACGGCCCAGGCCGGCTCGAGGGTGTTGCACTCCACGTAGAGCGCCGGGCGGAGCGTCGACAGGACGCGGCGGGCCCCGGCGAGCACCCTCGGCTCCATACCCTCGACGTCGAGCTTGACGAGGGCGCAGCGATCGCCGACCTGCTCGTCGAGCGTCACCACGGGCACCCGGACGCCGCCCGGCTCGGCCGCGGTCTCGACCGGCCGGAGCGCGACGGCGCCGGAGTTGAAGCGCTCGCCCGGCGGGAGGTCCGGGACCAGCATCTCGCCCGCCGCGTCGGAAACCCCCGCGTGGAGGCACCGGACCTGTTCGAGGCGGTTGGCCGCGACGTTGGCCTCGAGGAGGGCGAAGACGTGCGGCTGCGGCTCGAAGGCGAGGACGCGCCCGCCGGTCCCGACGCGCCGGGCGAAGGCAAGCGTGTGGGTGCCGATGTTGGCGCCGACGTCGAGCGCGACGTCGCCGGGGTCGAGGAGCCGGACGAGGAGGTCGATCTCCGCCTCGGCCCACTCGCCGTAGAGGTCGAGCGAGCGGCCGATCGGGTCGTCCATGAGGAGGAACGTCATGTCGCCGTGACGGCACGGCCGGGTGACCCTCAACTCGCGCACGCGCGCCTCCCGAGGAGCTTGCGGGTCCAGTCCCTGAGCACGGCGTAGGCCCGGTCGCCGAGCCACCCGCTCGTCCACCGGCGCACGTCCCCCCGGGCGAGCCGGAAGAGGTAGCGCACCTCCGCCAGCTCCTCGTGGTACGCGAGCACGTCGACCGGGCTCAGCGTCACCCGCATGCGAGCCAGTCTGGCGAGCGCCGCCTCCCGGCAGGCGTCCATGGTGACCGACCGACGGCGCTGCTCGACGCCACCGGCCGGGACGCGGTAGCGGGAGGTCACCTTCGGCACGAAGGTGAAGGGATGCTCGAGGGCGTAGCGGGTCCAGAGGTTCCAGTCCTCGAGCGTCTCGAGCTGCTCGTCGAAGCCGCCGAGCGTGTCGTACAGGGAGCGGTGGAACAGGACGGACTGGATCGGCATGTAGTTGTGGTGCCAGAGGACGGCCCGCGAGAAGCGCTGGCGGTGGACGACGGCGGCGTGCCGCTCCACCTCCACGTACCGGAGCGGGTCGAGCGACTCGATCCGGGTGGGGACCTCGATGGCGAGGGCGTAGGCCGCACGCGTCCCGTCACGCCGGAGCGCGGCGAGGAGCACCTCGATGTGGTCGGCGTAGAGGAGGTCGTCCTCGTCGAGGAAGGTCAGGTACTCCCCCGTCGCCATCGACAGCGCGAGGTTCCCGGCGGCCGAGCGTCCCCGCCGGCTCCCGGTGGCCCCGTACCGGAGCCGCAGGTCGCCGAACTCGGTCCTCAGGAACTCGCCGAGGGTCGAGCGCCCGTCCTCCACGACGACCACCTCGACGGCCGGATAGGTCTGACGCGCGACCGAGCGGAGCGCCTCGCGCAGGAAGCCGACCCGGCCGGTCGTCCTGACGAGGACGCTGACGAGCGGGGTCTCCGGCCGCGCGGAGGGCGGATCGACCGGGTAGAAGGCCCCCTCGCGCATCGGCCCGTAGTCCCACCCGTGGAAGCGCGCAAGCCCCGGCAGCCGCTGCCGGGTCGCGAGGAAGTGGGGCGCGTGGCGCGCGAAGGTCCAGAGGTTGCGGACAAGGCCGCGGCGCTGGCCAGGGAAGTGCGCCGGCCGCGCGAGGAGAAGGAGGTAGCGGGCGAGGCCGACGGCGACGTCGCACGCCGACCCGAATCGGACGCGCAGGTACAGGTTGGCGAGCGTCGAGCCGAGGTACTGGGGCGGCTTCACCTCGCCGGGACGGGCGTAGGCGAAGTGACGCACGACCGCTC
>DATCKS010000042.1:0-1950 GCA_036562265.1 Thermodesulfobacteriota bacterium
GAGCGGTACTGCTCCGCCATGCGGTTGTAAACCAGGACCTTCATGGTGCTCAGCGGGCGCGCAGGAGGCTCCTGCCGGTCATGACCGCCGGAGGTTCGAGGCCGGTCAGGTCGAGGATCGTCGGCGCCACGTCGGCCAGCGCCCCCTCGTCGAGCCGCGCGCCGCGGCAGCGCTCGTCCACCAGCACGAGCGGCACCGGATTCGTGGTGTGCGCCGTGTGCGGCTGGCCGGTCTCGTAGTCGATCATCTGCTCGGCGTTGCCGTGATCGGCGGTGACGAGCACGCGGCCCCCCCTGTTCAGCATGGCGGGGATCAGGCGGCCGAGGGCGGCGTCGATCGCCTCGATCGCCCGGATGGTCGCTTCGAGGTTGCCGGTGTGCCCGACCATGTCGGCGTTGGCGTAGTTGCAGACGACGAGGCCGTAGTCGTTGCGCGTGATGCGCGCGATCGCCTCGTCGGTGATCCCGACCGCGCTCATCTCGGGCTTGAGGTCGTACGTGGCCACGGAGCGGTCGGACGGGACGAGGCAGCGCTCCTCGCCCGGCAGCGGCGTCTCCTCGCCGCAGGAGAAGAAGTAGGTCACGTGCGCGTACTTCTCGGTCTCGGCGATCCGAAGCTGCGGCCGGGCGAGCCGGCTCACGATCTCGCCGAGGTGATCGCGCGTCGTCTGGGGCGGGAAGGCAACGGCGACGCCGAGCGCGTCGAACGTCGCGTCGTACTGCGTCATGCTGACGAAGGCCGAGAGCTTGGGGACGCGGCGCCGATCGAAGTCGCCGAAGCCGGGGTCGGCGAGGGCGCGCGTGAGCTGACGCGCCCGGTCGGGGCGGAAGTTGAAGAAGACGACGGCGTCGCCGTCGACGATCGGCCGCGCCCCCTCCACGTTGACCGGCTCGACGAACTCGTCGGTGACGCCGGCGTCGTAGGCGGCGGTGATCGCCTGCTCGGCGGAGGCGACGCGCGGCGCCTCCGCCAGGACCACGGCCTGCCAGGCGCGGGCGACCCGCTCCCAGCGCTTGTCGCGGTCCATGGCGTAGTAGCGTCCCGAGACGCTGGCCACGCGCGCCGGCCACCCCTTCGCGCGGATCTCCGCCTCGAGCGCGCGGACGTAGCCCAGGGCCGACTTCGGCGGCACGTCGCGGCCGTCGAGGAAGGCGTGCACCTGGACGCGGTCGAGCCCGCGCCGCACCGCGAGGTCGATCACGGCGAGCGCGTGCGCCTGAAGGCTGTGGACGCCGCCGTCGGAGACGAGCCCCATCAGGTGGAGCGTCCCGCCGGCCGCCTTCGCGGCGTCGACGGCGCCGACGAGCGCCGGGTTCGAGAAGAAGCTGCCGTCCTCGATCGCGGCGCCGATGCGGACGATGTCCTGGTAGACGACGCGACCGGCTCCGAGCGTCGTGTGCCCGACCTCGGAGTTGCCCATCTGGCCGGCCGGAAGCCCCACGGCAAGGCCGCTCGCCTCGAGCCGCGTATGCGGGTAGCGGGCGAGCAGGTCGTCCCAGACGGGCGTGCGGGCGAGGGCGATGGCGTTGTGGTCCCGGCGCGGGTTGATCCCGAAGCCGTCGAGCACGATGAGGAGCGTCGGCGTCGTGATGGCGGCCATGGCGACGATTGTAGCGGGTTCCCCGCGGGGTCGTTCCCGTCGGGGTCGAGCCTCTAGCTGCTCCGGCAGAACGGGATCGGGGGCCGCCGGGTGAAAGGCCCCCGATCGCGGGCCTCAGATGTCGTGGTACACGCGCGAGGGGAGCGCGTTCACCGAGGTCCGGGCCAGCTCGAGTTCGGCGCGGCCGCGGATCTCGAGGCTGTCCCAGGAGCCGCAGGAGGGACAGCGGGCCGCCCAGACGGGCGATTCGGCGAGGCACCGCCCGCACACGTACGGGATCTCCAGGCGACCACCGAGCTTCAACGCGCGCTTGAACTCCTCGACCGACTCCGCGAACCGCTCCCGACGGC
>DATCKS010000048.1:0-3353 GCA_036562265.1 Thermodesulfobacteriota bacterium
ACGAGCGTGTACGGTCCCGGCCCGCGCGTCGAGGCCGAGCACCTCGACGAGCTGGTCGGCCTGCTCGACTTCTGGCTTCAGGCGGGCCGCCTGCTCGTCCTCGCCGGAAGCCTTCCGCCCGGCGCGCCCGACGACTGGTACACCGGCTTGATCCGGCGCGCACGCGAACGCGGTGTGACGACGATCCTGGACGCACACGGGTCCGCACTTCGGCACGGCATCCACGCCGGTCCGGACGTCATCAAACCGAACCGCGCCGAAGCCGGAGAGCTGCTCGGGCGAACGCTTCGTGACACCGACGCGGTCCTCGTCGGAGCCCGAGATCTCGCCGCTCAGACGGGCGGCGCGGTCGTGATCTCGATGGGCGCCCACGGCGCCATATGCGTGCAGGGAGAACGGGCGTGGCGCGTCCTGCCGCCGGAGGTGGAGCGGAGGAGCACGGTCGGCTCCGGCGACTCCTTCGTCGCCGGGCTCGCGGTCGCGCTCGCCCGGGGCGATTCCCTGGCCCACGGCCTGCGGCTCGGCGCAGCCGCCGGGGCGGCCACCGCCGCGTCGACGGGAACGAGCCTCGGCTCCGCCGAGGCCGTCGACAGGCTGATGCCCCGGGTCGTCGTGGAGACGGTCTGACCGGGCGGCCGCGCGTCGCTCAAGCGCCGCGACGCAACTCATCGCGCATGCGCTCGAACGTCTCGCGGTCGATCTCGCCCCGCGCGAAGCGCTCGCGCAGGATTTCCTCGGCCCGGTCGCCGCGCGCGCCGCCCGGTGCGCCGTCGCCCCGTGTCAGCCGAACGATCAGCCAGACCACGAGCGCGATGACCGCGATCCAGAAGAGCGTCATGAAGAGCATCATGCCCCACCCCCACGCTCCGTTCATGTGATCCCACCAGCCATTCGACTGGACCAGGAACGACATCATGGCAGCACTTCTCCCCTCGGGTCTCGTTCGACCGGAGCCCCCGGCCGGCGGGGCTTCCGGCGCACGGCTGTGCAAGCGCTACGCCGCAGCCGGTTCCGTTCCCTCACTCGATCCCGGCCTGCCGCTGGAGCCAGCGAACGTAGGCCGTGATCGCCTCGACCTCCCGCCGCGAGACGCCGGGCACCGGCGGCATCGGCCCGAACCGCCAGTGGTGCGGCCGGACGCCGCGCTCGACCGCGAGGACGAAGGCCGCGTCCCCGTGGTGGCCCGGCTCGTAGACGGGGTGGATGAGCGGCGGGCCCTGGTCCGTCCCGAGCGCGCGCTGGCCGTGGCAACGGGCACAGTTGGCGTCGAAGAGGGACTCGCCGTCCCGGAGCTCCGCGGGTGTCTCGAGCGCGAGGATGGCCGCCCGGTCGACCGCCGGCTCCGATCCGCCGGCGCCGCATCCGACCAGGGCCGACACGGCGATCCCCAGGCCCGCAAGCCACCCCCGGCGGTCCCGTACGGTCACCGGCTGGACCAGTGGATGTGGCGGATCTTCCAGCCGCCGGTGGTGCGGACGAGGACGAGCGTCTCCGTACCGTGCAGGTCGATCTCGCGATCGCGATACGTTCCGTTCATCGTGTCCTCGCTCAGGTAGAGCGCGGTCCGGCCGTGCACCTCGAGATGCTCCGCCGTCGTCGTCTGCTCGACGGCCGCGAGAAACGCCATGTCGGCGCCGAGATGGTGGGCGCGGTACTCGTCGAGCGTCTCCGCGTGGCCGCCCTCGTAGACGACGAGGTCGGGGTGCAGGTACGAGACCGCCCGGGCCGAATCGCCCGCGGCGAGGGCTTCCGAGAACGCTTCGACGACGGCGCGCGCCTCGGCTTCGGCGGCGGCTCCCGCCGTCTGGGCGCGGACCGATGTCGGACCCGCGAGCGCGATCAGGGTGACGGCGAAGAGAGCGGTTCTCATGCTTCGTCTCCGGTTCAGTGTTCGTGGGGCGGCGTGCCCGGGGCGTGGGTGTGACCGGAGGCCTCACGCGGCTCGTGCGCGTGGCCGCCGTCGCCGTGGTCGTGCCCGCCGCCCGCCGCCGCGACCATCGCGGCGTACTCCTCGGGCGTCATCTCCTCGAGCCGCCGCACCGCGGCGACGATCGCCCACAGCTCCTCGTCCGAGTGGGTGGGGCCGAACGCCGGCATGCCCGTCATCTTGATGCCGTGCTTGGTGATCCAGAACAGCTCCGCGTCCGTCCACTCGTGCGCCTCCTCGGCCAGGTCCGGCGGCTCGGGATTGAGTCCCCGGCCGTACTCGCCCTTTTCGACACCGGGCGCGCCGTGGCAGGCGACGCACATCGCGTGGTAGTGCCCGAAACCGTGGACCAGGAGCGCGGAATCGACCGGCATCGGCTCGCCGACCGAGGCGGCGCGGGATCGGACCGACCGTTCCATCGTCGCGCCGAGCACCCATTTGACCAGACCGGTGTGCGGCGTCGTCGCCGCGATGTCGTACGCGCCCGAATATGCGAACCCGAGTCCGCCGAGCGCGAACACGGCCACCGTCGCGGCGGCGCCGATCCCGGCTCCCGTCCACACGCGGCCCTTCTGCTCGGAATCCATCACCTGTGTTCTCCCGTCTCGATGGTCACTTACAGCGTCCGCCGGCGCAGCAGCTGCGCGTTGATGGCCACGATCACCGTCGAGAGCGACATCAGGATCGCGCCGACGGCCGGCGCGAGCACGATCCCCTTCCCCGCGAGCACGCCCGCCGCGAGCGGGATCGCCACGATGTTGTAGCCGGCCGCCCACCAGAGGTTCTGGACCATCTTCCGGTAGGTCGCCCGCGAGAGTGCGATGATGCGCGGCATGTCGCGTGGATCGCTCCGGACCAGGACGATGTCGCCGGCCTCGACCGCGACGTCGGTCCCCGCGCCGATCGCCACGCCGACGTCCGCGGTCAGGAGCGCCGGCGCATCGTTCACGCCGTCGCCGACCATGGCCACGCGCTTCCCCTGCCGCTGGAGCTCCCGAACCTTCTCGACCTTCTCGTCCGGCAGCACCTCGGCGAAGACCGTGTCGATGCCGAGCTCGGCGGCGACCGCTTCGGCGACCGGCCGCGCGTCGCCGGTCAACATGACGACCTCGATGCCCGCCGCGTGCAGTCGCTCGACGGCCTCGTAGGACTCGGGCCGGATCTCGTCGGCGACGGCGAAGACGGCGAGCGGTCGCCCGTGCTCGATCAGCGTGACGGCGGTCTGGCCCCGCTCCGCCGCCCGGTCGACCGCTCGCCGCAGTGCGTCCGGCAGCTCCGCGCCCATCTTCCGAAGCAGTGCGGGGCCGCCCATGTGCAACTCGCGGCCGTCCACCACCGCCCGGACGCCGTGGCCGGGGATCGCCTCGAACTCGCGCGAGGGCGGGATCTCGAGGCCCCGCTCCTCCGCACTCTTCACGATCCCCTG
>DATCKS010000061.1:0-3964 GCA_036562265.1 Thermodesulfobacteriota bacterium
CCGTCGAACACCGTCACCCCGCCCTCGTCGGCGAGCAGGTAGACGTTCATGACCTTCTTCGGGAACCCGCCGCGGACGACCCACACGCCGTCGGCGACCGGCTCCACCACGACCGACCTCGGACCCCGGCCGAACGTCCGCCGGGTACGCATCTGGCTCCCCATGGCGGGCGAGTCTAACCCGGCCCGGGCGCGCGCCTCGCGCATCCGGGCCCTTCGCGCGTTTCCCCGCTCAGGTCGGGGGCGATGCGCCGATGCCGCCTCATGAGGCCGTTCGTAGCTTGGCCGACGCCATGACCACGCTCGAGCTCGCCCGACTCCAGTTCGGCATCACCACCACGTTCCATTTCATCTTCGTCCCGCTCACGATCGGGCTCGCGTTCTTCACCGCCCTCTGCCAGACGCGCTGGCACCGGACCGGTGATGAGACGTGGCTCCGGATGACGCGCTTCTGGGGCAAGCTCATGCTCATCTCGTTCGCCGTCGGCGTCGTGACGGGCATCGTCCAGGAGTTCCAGTTCGGCATGAACTGGTCGGAGTACTCCCGCTACGTGGGCGACATCTTCGGGGCCCCGCTGGCGATCGAGGGGCTGGCGGCCTTCTTCATCGAGTCGACCTTCCTCGGACTGTGGCTGTTCGGCTGGGGTCGGCTGAGCCCGAAGGTCCACCTCGCGACGATCTGGCTCGTCTCGATCGGCACGCTCGCCTCGGCCTACTTCATCCTCGCGGCCAACTCGTGGATGCAGCACCCGGTCGGCTACGAGGTCAACGAGGCCGCCGGCCGCGCGGAGATGACGAACGTCCTCGAGGTCCTCACCAACCCGACGACGCTCTACGCCTTCCCGCACACGATCCTCGGCGCGCTCTCGACGGGCGGCATGGTGATCCTCGCCGTCTGCGCGTACCACCTGCTGCGCAAGCGCGAGGTCGACCTCTTCCGCCGCTCGGCGTCGATGGCGCTGCCGATCGTGCTCGCCGCGACGGTCGCGACCGTGGTCGTCGGCCACTTCAGCGGCGTCCACCTCACCGAGGTGCAGCCGATGAAGATGGCCGCCGCGGAGGCGCAGTGGGAGACGGAGAAGGGCGCCGGGCTGTCGCTGTTCGCGATCGGCGACCTCACCCGCAACCCCGGCGGGACCGACGTCAACATCGAGGTCCCGAAGCTGCTCTCGGTCATCGCGCACAACGACCCGGACGCGGTCGTGCGCGGCATCAACGACATCCAGGCCGAGTACGAGCAGACGTACGGGCCGGGTGACTACGTGCCGATCGTCGGCGTCACCTACTGGAGCTTCCGCATCATGATCGGCGCCGGGCTCCTCATGATCGCGCTGGCCGCGCTCGGGCTCTGGCTCACGCGCAAGGAGCGCCTGGAGTCCTCGCCGCGCTTCCTCAAGCTCCTCCTGCCGGCCGCGGCGCTGCCGTTCATCGCGAACACCGCCGGCTGGGTGTTCACCGAGATGGGCCGCCAGCCGTGGGTCGTGCAGGGCCTGCTCAGCACCGAGCAGGGCGTGTCGCCGGGCGTGTCCTCGGCCGAGGTGATCCTCACGCTCGTCGGCTTCACCGTCATCTACGGCGTGCTCGCGGCGGTCGGCGGCCGGCTCTTCTTCCGGTTCGCCAAGGCCGGCCCGCCGTCCGCGCCGACCGCGCCCGCCGACCAGGCCGGCGAATCCCGTCCCGACCTCGCGCTCGCCTACTAGGAGGCCCAGACGATGGAAGAGTTCACCACCCTCCAGGCCATCTGGTTCGGACTCATCACGGTCCTCTGGATCGGCTACTTCGTCCTCGAGGGATTCGACTTCGGCGTGGGGATGCTCCTGCGCCGCCTCGGCCGGGACAAGACGGAGCGGCGGATGCTGCTCCACACGATCGGCCCGGTGTGGGACGGCAACGAGGTCTGGCTGCTCGTCGCGGGCGGCGCGACCTTCGCGGCCTTCCCCCACTGGTACGCGACGCTCTTCTCGGGCTTCTACGTCGCCCTGTTCCTCATCCTCGCGGCGCTCATCGTCCGCGGCGTGGCGTTCGAGTTCTGGGGCAAGGTCGACAGCGACCGCTGGCGCGCCACGTGGGAGTGGGCGATCGTCGCCGGCAGCGCCGTGCCCGCGCTGCTGTGGGGCGTGGCCTGGGCGAACATCGTCCGCGGCGTCCCGATCGACGCGAACATGGAGGTCACCGGCAACCTGCTCGACCTCCTCAACCCGTACGCGCTGCTCGGCGGCGTGACGACGCTGCTCGTCTTCCTCGCCCACGGCGCGATCTTCGTCAGCCTCCGCACGCGCGGTGACATGGAGCGGCGCGCCCGCCGGCTCGCCGGCCGGCTCGCGCCGGGCGCGGCGATCGCGGCCGCCGGCTTCCTCGTCTGGACGCTCGGCAACCAGGCCGACCGCGGCGGGATCGAGGCGGTGTCGCTGATCGCGGCGCTGCTGGCCGCGGCGGGCGCCATCTCGGTCGTCGCCTCCGCGGCGAAGAAGCCGGGGCTGGCGTTCGGGCTGAGCGCCGGGACGATCGCGGCCTTCGTCGTCGCGCTCGTCGCGGACCTGTTCCCGAACGTCATGGTCTCGACGACCTCGCCCGAGTTCAGCATCACGCTCAACGAGGCCGCCTCGACGCCGTACACGCTCAAGGTGATGACGATCGTGGCGGTGGTGTTCGTCCCGATCGTGCTCGCCTACACGGCCTGGACCTACTGGGTCTTCCGCGCCCGCCTCGGTCGCGAGGACTTCGAGGAGGTCAAGGCGAAGGTGGCTGCGGTCGCCAAGCGCAGCTTCCTCGCCGAGCGGCGCGGCGGCGAGGGCGGGGAGACCGCGCCGACGGCCTGATCCCGTGAAGCCCGCCGACCGCCGTCTCCTCGCCTCCACCCGCGGTGGTCGGGCGCACCTCGCCGCGACGGTCGCCCTCGGCGCCGTCGCGGCGGGGCTCGTCGTCGCCCAGGCGGCGCTGCTCGCGCGGGTCATCGACCGCGCGTTCCTCCACGGCGCGGCGCTCGCCGACGTCGAGGGGGAGCTGATCGCGCTCGCCGCCGTCGTGGCGGGGCGAGGGCTGCTCTCGGCCGCGTTCGAGGTGTCCGGGCGCCTCGGCGCGATGCGGGTGATGTCGGAGCTGCGCCGGCGGGTGGTCGACCACCTGCTCCTGCGCCGCCCCGGCGCGCTCGCGGCCGAGCGCAGCGGCGAGCTGGCGGCGACGGCGGTCGGCGGCGTCGACGCGCTCGAGCGCTACTTCAGCCGCTACCTCCCGCAGGCGGCGCTGGCGGCGCTCGTGCCGATCGGGATCCTCGGCTACCTCGCGACGGTCGACCTCGTCGCCTGCGTCATCCTCGCGGTGACGCTCCCCCTCATCCCGGTGTTCATGGCGCTCATCGGCCTCGACGCCGAGGGGCGCACGCGCGAGCGGCGGCGGGCGCTGTCGCTGCTCAGCGCCCACTTCCTCGACGTCGTCCGCGGGCTCGCGACGCTGCGGGCGAACAACCGCGCCGCGGCGCAGGCCGAGACGATCGGCCGGGTGGGGGAGCGCTACCGCCAGGAGACGATGGCGACCCTGCGCATCGCCTTCCTCTCGGCGCTCGTCCTCGAGCTGCTGGCGATGATCGGGACGGCGCTCGTCGCCGCGGTCGTCGGCGTCCAGCTCGTCTCGGGGGCGATCGACCTCGAGGCGGGCCTCGTCGTGCTCCTGCTCGCGCCCGAGCTGTACCTGCCGCTGCGCGAGGTCGGCGCCCAGTACCACGCGAGCGCCGACGGGCTCGCCGCGGCCGAGCGGCTGTTCGAGGTGCTCGAGACCCCGGCGGCGGTCACCGTCCCGGACGAGCCGGTCCGGCCGCCGGACCCGGCCGATATGCCGATCCGCTTCGAGGGCGTCGTCTACTCCTACCCGGGCCGCGGCGCGCCCGCGCTGCGCGGCGTCGACCTCGAGCTGCGGCCGGGGGAGACGGTCGCGCTCGTCGGCCCGAGCGGCTCGGGCAAGAGCACGCT
>DATCKS010000083.1:0-4764 GCA_036562265.1 Thermodesulfobacteriota bacterium
CCATCAGCATGCCGCGCCGCCGGTTTGGTGTCAAACGGTGTTCGGTCGATTCGCGCAAGTCGGCGAGTGGCAAGGCCGGCGAAGCGGGCGGTGGAGCAAACCAATAGCGGAATTGGTTTGCAGTTGGGCTCCGCTCTTCGAGCCCGGAGGTCGGATCGCCGGCGTCACGGTGAGGGGGCAGGCCTTTCCGGGTGCCGGTCTGGAAAATGGAAAGGCCTGACCCCATGGAAAATGGAAAGGCCTGACCCCCTACTTGAGCGGGGAGAAGGGGGCGGGGACGAGGATGCGGGTCTCCATCTTCTGCACCAGGGCGAGCAGCTTCGGGACGAAGGCCTTCCAGCGCGGATCGGCCATCAGCTCGGCCCGCCGCCGCGTCCGCTCTTCGAGGCTGTCGTAGGCCCACATGTGGACGACCTGGTTCAGCTCGCCGATCTCGGTCGAGAAGTAGCCGACCAGCCGGCCGAGGATCGGCACCTGGATCGCCATGCCCTCCTTCTCGTACAGCGAGAAGTATTCGCCCACCTTGCCGGGGTGCAGGGTGTAGGTCCGCTCCTCGAGGATCATGTCCGCTCTCCGGTGTGCGAGGGCGCGAGGCCGAGCAGGCGGCCCGGCGTCACGCGAGCCATGAGGTCGATCTCCTCGCGAGTCACGCCGGCCGCGAGGAGCTGTTGCACGAAGAACTGATACCCGTCCGGGTGAGAGGGGTTGCCGACCTGGCCGAGGTCGGTGGCGAGGACGAAGTGCTCGGCGCCGACCGCCTTGATCGCCTTCGCGTTGTCCTCCGGCGTCACCCGCTTCCAGTGGCTCATCCAGGCGATGTGCGCGCCCGGCCCCATGAACGTCCCGAGGGAGGCCAGCTCGAAGGTCGCGCCGAGCTTCGCCGCCTCGCGCATCTGGTCGATCGACATGTCGACGACCGCGAAGAGCGCGTGGGTGACGAGGAGCTTGCGGAAGCCGATGCGCGACGCCGCCTCGGCGAGCACCATGACCTCGTCGGCCGAGGCGTGGCCGGTTTCGAGGACGAGGTCGAGGTCGGCGCAGATCCGCATGATCTCGAGCACGGCGGGCACCGGCTTGCCGTGCTCGACGACGCGGATCCCCTCGCGCGGCTCCTTGAAGAAGCGGACGTGATGGTCGGCGTCCATCGACGGCAGCCAGACGACCCGGCCGTACTGGCCCTGGATGCGGGCCATCCACTGCACGGCCTGCGGGTTGAGGCCGCCCACGGCGGCGTTGAGCGCGATGCCGCCGAAGACCTGGAGCCCCGGGAACTGCCGCCTGAGGAGGTAGGCGCGCGAGGCGGTCTCGGCGACGTGGTTCTTGAGGACGAGGCCGCCCATCTCCTTCTGCACCGCGATGGTAGCGAGCGTGAGGTCGTCGACGCAGCGGTCGAAGACGTCGGGCGACGAGTGGACGTGGAAGTCGATCGCCCCCCGGATGAGGCTCTCCCGGGCGGGCGGCGGGGGGAAGACGCGAGACGATCCGTCGGTCATGCGTGGGCTCCGCTGGCGGCGGGCGTCCCCGCCGCACCGTTGGACTCGACCCGGACCACCGTGCAGGCCGATGGCTCGGGCAGGAGGTAGACGCGTTCGCCGGGACGCGCGGCGACCGCGCCCCTCGTCTGGACGGCGAGCGTCGTGCCCCCGGCGTCGAGCGTGAGGTCGGTGAAGGCGCCGAGGAAGCTCACCTTGACGACCTCGGCCGGGATCGCGGCGCCGTCGGCCGGCGCCTGCCGGTGCACGGCGATCTGCTCGGGCCTGATGGCGACGACGACGCGGGCTCCGCGGCCGACGGCGCCCGAGGCGCGAGCCGCGAGCGTCCCGACGGCGGTGCGGACCTGGACCCGGCCCGCCGCCGCGTCGGTCTCGGCCACCCCCGGCAGGAGGTTCGCCGAGCCGAGGAACGTGGCCACGAACTCGTCCGCCGGCTCCCGGTAGATCGTCTCGGGCGTGCCGATCTGCCGGATGCGCCCCTCGTGCATGACCGCGATCCGGGTGGCGAGCGCCATCGCCTCCGCCTGGTCGTGCGTGACGTAGAGCGCCGGCACCCGGAGGCGCGATCGCAGGTCGGCCAGCTCCGCGCGCATCTCCTCGCGGAGCTTGGCGTCGAGGTTCGACAGCGGCTCGTCGAAGAGGAGCGCCGCCGGCTCCATGGCGAGCGCGCGGGCGAGGGCGACCCGCTGCTGCTGCCCGCCCGAGAGCTGATGCGGGTAGCGGTCCTCGAAGCCGGCGAGGCGCACGAGGGCGAGCGCCTCGCGCGCCCTGGCGGTCATCGCGTCGCGCGAGAGCTTCGGGCCGAAGCGGAGCGGGTAGCGGACGTTGTCGAGCACCGTCAGGTGCGGCCAGACGGCGTACGACTGGAACACCATCCCGAACCGCCGGCGGTAGGGGGGCACGAGGACGCCGCGCGAGCCGTCGGCGAGGAGCTGATCGCCGAGCCGGATCGAGCCCTCCTCCGGCGCCTCGAGTCCGGCCACGCAACGCAGCGTCGTCGTCTTGCCGCAGCCGGAGGGCCCGAGGAGGCAGAGCAGTTCGCCGGGGGCCACCTCGAAGGAGACCCCCCCGAGCGCGGCGACGGAGCCGAACCGCTTGGCGAGCCGCTCGACGACGAGCGTCATGGCGTGTACTCGAGCACGTGCAGGCCGCCGCCGCGCCGGTCGGTGATGTAGACGAGGCCGCGGTGGTCGACGAAGACGTCGTTGCTCTGCACCGGTTGCCCCCAGTCGGAGGCGGGGATGTAGTAGCCCACCTCGGTCGGCCGGTAGGGGTCGCGGATGTCGAGGATCCGGAGCCCCGCGTTGAACCAGACGACGAACACGAGGTCGTCGGTGACCGTCTCGTGCAGGTTGTGGGCGCCGAACCGCCCCCCGCTCGTCATGAACCCGTTCAGCTCCGGCCGGTACGTCGCGATCGGGACCGGGTTGGTCGCGTCGCGCACGTCGACGACCCAGAGGAACTGCGACCGCTCGAAGTTCCGGTTGCCGTGGGCCTCGTCGGTCACGAGCGCCACGCCGCGCCCCGGCACCGGCACGGCGGTGTGGGTGTGCCCGTGGTACGGCGGGCTCCAGTCGAGCCGCGAGAGGAGCTTCGGCCGCGAGAGGTCCTTGACGTCGAGGATCACGAACCCCGCGTCCCAGTAGCCGAGGTAGAGGCGGTCGCCCTCGATCCAGGGGGGCCCGTGCGCGGCGAACCGCTCGCCCGGCGCGGCGTCCGACTGCTCGCCGCCGGCCGTCCACTGGCCGGGCAGCCACCAGCGCGACACCAGTTGCGGCTTCGACGGGTTCTTGATGTCGACGATCCAGAGGATCTTGTCGAGGTAGCCGTCCTCGCCGGTCGGCAGGAGCGCGAGGCCGCGCTCGCGGTCGATCCGGAACCGGTGGACCCCCACGCCGCCGGTCACGATGGGCGGCAGCGGCCGCGGCTTCTCGGGGTTCGAGATGTCGTAGACGCGCAGGCCCGGGACGAAGTCGCTGCCCGTGTAGTCCTTGAGCCGCTCGTTGTTCACGAACATCAGGTCGCCCCAGAGCTGCACCTTGTGCGAGTGGGTGCCGGGCGGGGCGGGGATCTGCGAGAGCACCTTCGGCTTCCTCGGGTCGGACACGTCGAGGAGCGTCGTCCCCTCGTGCGGGTCGCCGATGGCGGCCACGCAGGCGAGGTTCCCCTGCACGACCACCTGGGACGCGTCGCCCCATCCGCCGAGGTCCGATCGCCCGATGAGTCGGACCCGTTTCGCCTGTTCGCCGGTCGCCATACGCTTCCTCTCCTGGATGCGCTCAGATGGACTGGTAGACGCCGCCGTCGACGTGCCAGGCGGCCCCGGTCACGAAGCTCGCCCGCTCGGAGGCGAGGAAGGCGATCACGCTGGCCACCTCCTCCGGCCGTCCCATCCGGCCGAGCGGGATCTTGGCGATCCGCTCCCGGCGCACCTCGGCCTCGGTCTGCCCGGTGAGGGCGGCCCACTCCCGCATCGTCTCGTCCTGCCGGTCGGTGTCGATGATGTGCGGGATGACGGCGTTCACGTGGATGCCGTCCTTCGCGAGCCCCGCGGCCAGCGCCTTGGTGAGGTTCAGGACGGCGGCGTTGTTGAGGCCGACCGGGATCGTCTGGTAGTGCGGCTGCCGCGCGGCGAGCCCGCACACGTTGACGATCCGCCCCCACCGACGCTCGCGCATCGGCGGGATCGCGTACCGCAGGCAGCGGACGTAGCCGTTCAGCTTCTGCTCGAACACCTGGTCCCACCGCTCCTCGGTGAGCCTCAGGAACTCGTCGGGGATGACCGTCGCGGCCGCATTCACGAGGATGTCGAGCCGGCCGAACGCGGCGAGGGTCTTCTCGACGAGCGCCCGCGCGTCGGCGTCCCGCTCGAGGTCGGCCGGCACCGCCCGCACGTCGCCGCCGGTCTCGCTGGCCAGCGCGGCGCGGGCCGCCTCCAGGCGACCGGGGTCGCGGCTCGCGATGACCACCCGGGCGCCCTCCGCGAGGAGCGCGGCGGCGGTCGCCCGGCCGACGCCGCGGCTGCCTCCGGTCACGATCGCCACGCGATCGCGAAGTCCGAGATCCATGCTATCTCCTTCAAGGGTGACTGGGGTCAGACGTTTCCGTGTTCCACCGTCCCGAACCGCGAGCCGAAGCCCCCGGCCGGGGCGCCGCCCGCGTCGACGCGCCGCGCTAGGCGCTCGCCCGTCTGGCCGCGGGCGCCGGCGCCAGGGCCTCGCCGAGCGGCTCGAGGCTCCCGAGCCGCGGCAGCCCGAGCAGGAGCTCCACC
>DATCKS010000086.1:0-4088 GCA_036562265.1 Thermodesulfobacteriota bacterium
GGCCGGCGAGATGAAGCACGGCCCCATCGCCCTCATCGACGAGACGATGCCGGTCGTCGTCCTCGCCCCCCGCGGCCCGGCCTACGAGAAGATCCTCTCGAACCTGCAGGAGGCCAGGGCGCGCGGCGGGCGGATCATCGCCCTCGCCACCGAGGGGGACGAGGAGGTGGGGCGGTTCGCCGAGGTGGTGATCCCGGTGCCCGCGGCCTGCGACCTGCTCACGCCGATCGTCCTGTCGGTGCCCCTCCAGCTCCTCGCCTACCACGTGGCGGTCGCCAAGGGGACCGACGTGGACCAGCCGCGCAACCTCGCCAAGAGCGTCACGGTCGAGTAACCGGGGTCGATCGGCCGAACGCGCACCCTACGACGGCGCGATCACGACCCCTTCGTCCCCACGGAGCGAGACCACGTCGCGCACCCGGTCGCCCTCGCGGTCGAGATGGGTCGAGAGGGCGACCCGCCCCTGCAGGCCGAGGCGCGCGAAGCGCACCGGCGCGGGGCCGAGGTTCAGCACCACCGTGAGGACCCGGCCGGCCCGCTCCCGCTCGTAGGCGAGCACCGTCCCCTCGGCCGGCAGCGAGCGGTAGCGCCCCACCGAAAGGGGCGGCTCGGCACGCCGCAGGGCGAGGAGCCGGCGGTGCAGGGCGAGCATCGATCGCGGGTCCTTCCGCTGCGCCGAGACGTTCACGCTCCGGGAGTCGGGCGCCAGCGGCAGCCAGGGGGTCCCGGTCGTGAAGCCGGCGTTCGGCGAGGCGTCCCACTGCATCGGCGTCCGCTCGGGGTCGCGCCCCAGGCCGAGCCCCGGCACGTTGCGCTCCCACGGGTCCTGGACGCGGTCGGGCGGGATCGGCACGTTGGCGAGGCCGATCTCGTCCCCCTGGTAGACGACCGGCGTCCCGCGCAGCGTGAGGAGGAGCATGGCGGCCACCCTCGCCTGGGCCGGTCCCACGCGCGAGGCGATGCGCGGCTTGTCGTGGTTGCCGAGGACCCAGTTCGGCCAGGCCGTGGCGGGCAGGCTCGCCTCGTAGGCGTCGATCGCCTGCGCGATCCGCCGCGCGTCCCAGGGGAGCCGGATGAGCTGGAAGTTGAACGGCAGGTGGGCGCCGCCGCCGTAGTGCGTGACCAGGCGCTCGATGGTCAGGTACGCCTCCGTGATCATCATCCGCTCGTCGTACCGGTCGAGCAGCCGGCGCATGAGCCCGAGGCAGTCGAGCAGCTCCGGCTGCTCCGTCGTGTAGAGCGGGAGGAGGCGCCGGTAGGGGTCGTTCCCGGGCCGCCAGTCGGGGTTCGCCGGGTTGTCGCGCAGCGCCGCGTCCTCGACCAGTTGCGACACGGCGTCGACGCGGAAGCCGTCCACGCCGCGGTCGAGCCAGAAGCGCATCACGTCGAGCATCGCCTGCCGCACCTCGGGGTTGCGCCAGTCGAGGTCCGGCTGCGCCGCCAGGAAGGCGTGGTAGTAGTACTGCCCCGTCCGCTCGTCGAAGGTCCAGGCCGGCCCGCCGAAGTGGCTCAGCCAGTTGTTCGGCGGGCCGCCGCCCGGCGCCGGGTCGCGCCAGATGTACCAGTCGCGCTTCGGGCTCGTCCGGGAGGCGCGCGACTCGAGGAACCAGGGGTGCCGGTCCGACGTGTGGTTCGGCACGTAGTCGACGATCACGCGCAGCCCCTTCGCATGGGCCGCCGCGAGCAGGGCGTCGAAGTCGGCCAGGGTGCCGAAGATCGGGTCGACGTCGCAGTGGTCGGTGACGTCGTAGCCGAAGTCGGCCATGGGCGAGGGATAGAAGGGCGAGATCCAGACGGCGTCCACGCCGAGGTCGACGAGGTAGTCGAGTCTCGACGCGAGGCCGGGGAGGTCGCCCACGCCGTCGCCGTTCGAGTCGAGGAACGAGCGCGGGTAGACCTGGTAGATCACGCCGCGCTGCCACCAGAGGGGTTCGTCCATGCCGCCAGGATGATACACGACCCCGCCGACCCTGGGCGGCCGCCGGCACGGAACGTGCGAACGATCGGGCCGTGCGCGACATCCGCCCGCCGCCCGCCCGCTGGTCCCGTTCGCCGCTCCTCGGCATGGTGGCGGTCGTCCTCCTCGTCGCCCTGCTGTCGATCGCGCGGGCGGTCGTCGTGCCGCTGGCGCTCGCCGTCCTCCTCGCCTTCGTCCTGACGCCGGCGACCGATCGGCTCGAGCGGTGGGGCCTCCGCCGCGCGCTCGCCGTCACGCTGGTCATGATCCTCGCGCTCTCGGCCGTGGGGGCCTTCGGGTACGTCCTGGCGCGACAGTTCGTCGACCTCTCGGTGCGGCTCACCGACTACTCGGGCTCGGTGCGCGAGAAGGTGTCGAGCCTGCGCGGCGCCGGGAGCGGCGCGTTCGACCAGTTGCAGCGGACGGTCGACACGGTGAGCGAGGCGCTCGAGAGCCGGGTGCCCGACGCCGGCAGCGCGGCCCAGCCGGTGCGCGTCGTCCCCTCCGACCCGACCCCGGTCGATCGGTTCCGGAACACCGTCGCGCCGGTGATCGAGCCGCTCGCCACCGCGGGCGTCGTCGTCGTCCTCGTGGCCTTCATGCTCGGCCAGCGCGAGGACCTCAGGAACCGCCTCATTCGCCTCGTCGGCAGGGGGCGTCTCACCCTCACGACGCGAACGCTCGACGAGGTCGGGGAGCGGGTGAGCCGCTTCCTGGTGACCCAGCTCCTCGTCAACGCCGGGTTCGGCGGCCTGGTGGCGGCCGGCCTCGCCGCCATCGGCGTGCCGTACGCGATGTTCTGGGGCGCCCTCACCGTGGTGCTGCGCTTCGTCCCGTACATCGGCGCGGCCATCGCGCTCGTGCTGCCCGCGCTCCTCGCCTTCGCCGTCTTCCCCGGCTGGCGCGAGACGCTCCTCACCGTGGCGCTCTTCCTCACCCTCGACGTCCTCGCCGCGTACGTCGTCGAGCCGCTCGTCGTGGGCCACCGGACCGGCGTCTCCTCGATGGCGCTCCTGGTCTCGGCGCTCTTCTGGACCTGGCTCTGGGGGCCGGTGGGGCTCCTCCTCTCCACCCCCTTCACCGTCTGCCTCGCGGTGCTCGGCCGGCACGTCCGCGAGCTGGAGTTCCTCGGCATCCTGCTCGGCGACGAGCCGCCGCTCGAGAACGACCTCCGCTTCTACCAGCGGCTCGTCGCGCGCGACGAGGACGAGGCGGCCGAGATCGTCGAGCGCCAGCTCGCCACGCACCCGCCCGAGGAGGTGTTCGATCGGGTCGTCGTGCCGGCGCTGGCGCTCGCGGAGCGCGACCGGCTGCGGGGCGAGATCGGCGACGACGACCACGCGTTCGTGGTCGCGGCCGCCCGGCGCGTCGTCGAAGGGATCGAGGCGCCGGCCGGCGAGCCGGCCGGCGAGGCCGATCGCCCCAGGGCGTACGTCCTCGCCGCCGCGGTCCGCCAGGCGGCGGACGACCTCGGCGTCGAGATGCTCGCGCGCCTCCTCCTGCCGCTCGGGTGGACGGTCGAGCGGGTCGGCTCGGCGACGCTGGCCGGCGAGCTCGCCGAGCGCGCGGCGGCGGCGGCGCCCGACCTGCTCGTCCTGGTGACGCTCCCGCCGGGCGGCATCGCCCACACGCGGTACGCGCTCAAGCGGCTCAGGTCGCGGTGCGCGTCGCTGCGGATCGTCATGGTGCGGCCGACCGTGGGGGAGCCGGCCGAGGGCGAAGCGGCCCGGCTGCGCGAGGCGGGGGCCGACGAGGTGGCCCCGAGCCTCGCCGCGGCACGCGGCCTCGTCGCCGCGCTCCTGGCCTCGGCGCTGGCGCGGCCGGCCCCCACGGCCGGCGAGCCGCCGCTCACGATGGCCGCGACAGAGGAGGTGACGGCCGGACGTTCGCCTTGACGCGGTGCGACAGGCCGACCCTCTCCTTGATCGCCCGGGTACAATGATTCCCATGCTCGATCTCGCCTCGGCCCTCAATCCGGAACAGCGCGCCGCCGTGGAGACCACGGAGGGGCCGCTCCTCATCCTCGCCGGCGCGGGCTCGGGCAAGACGCGCGTCCTCACCTATCGGATTGCCCACATCATCAGGTCGCAGCTCGCGCGGCCGGACGAAGTGCTGGCGCTCACGTTCACCA
>DATCKS010000097.1:0-1992 GCA_036562265.1 Thermodesulfobacteriota bacterium
CAGCGCTATCCTCTGCGCCATGCGGAGGCCTGTGCCCGAGCTGGTCTGGCCCGGCAAGGAGGTCCCGCCCCACGTGCCGCCGGTCTCGCTCGTCGAGGTGCCGGCGCTCGGCCGCGCCGCCGCGGACGGGGGGCCGGCCGACAACCGGCTCGTCCACGGCGACAACCTGCCGGTCCTCGAGGCGCTCCGGGACGACCTCGCCGGCCGCGTGCAGTGCGCCTACCTCGATCCCCCGTACAACACGCGCGCCGGGGTGAGCCACTACGACGACGACGCGGACGACGCCGAGTGGCTCGGCTTCATGTACGCCCGCCTCGTCCGCGTAAGGCCGCTCCTCGCCGACAGCGGCGTCGTCTTCGTGTCGATCGACGACGCGCAGGCCGCGTACGTGACCCTCCTCATGGACGAGGTCTTCGGCCGCCGCAACGCGTGCGGCCCCCTCGTCTGGGAGAAGAAGCGCAAACCGTCGTTCCTCGACGGCCGCATAGGCGGCGTCACCGAGACGATCCTCGCCTACGCGAGGCGCCGCGAGGCGGCGCCCCCCTTCGTCGCCGGCACGACGACCCGCGGCAAGAAGTACCCCCTCAACAACGCCGGCAACCCGCTGAGCGTGCTCACCTTCCCGGCCGGCGCCGTGCACTTCGGCTGCGCCGATCGGGTCTTCGAGCCGCAGGACATGTCGGAGGGCCGGATCGTGACGCGCCTCCTCGACCGGGTGGAGGTGCGCGACCACCGCAACGTCGGCCCCTTCCGCCTCGAAGGGGAGTGGCGCTACGCCCAGGCGACGCTCGACCGCTGCCTCGCCGCGGGCGACCGCATCACCATCAGCCGGGCCCCCTTCCGCCCGAACCACGTGCGCGCCGGCGGCGCGCCGAAGAAGCTCAAGAACCTCCTCAGCGCCGCGCACTACCCGGTCGGCACCTACGAAGATGCCACCGAGGAGAGCCGCCGGCTCTTCGGCGAGGCCGCCTTCGACTACCCGAAGCCGGAGTCGCTCATCGCCCTCCTCCTCAAGGCCGTCACGCGCCCCGGCGACCTGGTCCTCGACCCCTTCGCCGGGTCGGGCACGACCGGCGCCGTGGCGCACAAGCTCGGCCGGCGGTGGGTCATGATCGAGGTCGGGCCGCAGTGCGAGACGCACATCGTCCCTCGCATGCGAAAGGTGATCGACGGAACCGATCGGGGCGGCATCAGCGAGGAGGTCGGGTGGCGAGGCGGAGGCGGCTACCGGTACTTCCGCGCGGTGCGCGCCGTCGGCGCACGAGCGACCGCACGCCTCTAGGTCGCGTGGCCGAGCGATGAGATACTGCCTCTCCTGGGCGCGGGGCGGCGCCGGGAGAAAGGGGGATCTCATGCTCGCACGACTCACCCTCCTCGTCGTTCTCGCCTGCACGCCGCATGCGGCGTCTCCACCGCCGGCGGCCGCCGCCTGGTCCCACATCCGCGTGTTCGACCTCGGGCGCGGCGTCGAGTACATCCCCGATCCGGCCGCGCGCGAGGCGGCCTGGGACTGGTACGCGACCCACGTCGACGCGATGGAGGCGAGCGGCTCGCGCTTCGCCGCGGAGATGACCTCCCGGAACGAGCGAATCCGCACCTTCGCGTACCGGATCGACCTCACCGCCTGCCAGCACGTGCAGTGCGCGAGCACGGGCGAGGTCGACGAGGAGGTGGCCAATCTCCCCGAGTCCTACTACATGCACTTCTCGGAGACGACGACGCTCCGGTTCGTCGGCCTCGACGGGGAGACCGTGGACACCGTCACGATCCCGGGGTGTCCGCCGTCACAGCCGGTGCGAAGGGATTGCCGCGTGCAGCTCTGGATGTGGGACGATGCCCGGTGGGCCTTCAACGTCAACGACCCCGGCTTCCAGGCCTGGCAGGCCGAGCGGCTCGTGGAGAGCCTCTCGAGCGATCAGGACGGCCTGCTCCTCGACGAGCACGCGTCGAGCATCAGCGGCAACTGGTACTGGGACAGACAGACCTTCGCCG
>DATCKS010000100.1:0-7077 GCA_036562265.1 Thermodesulfobacteriota bacterium
ACATCACCAAGCCGTTCGAGTCGCAGACCCTCATCGACAAGGTGCACGAATTGACATCACGCGCGCAGACTCCCGGCGGTCGACCGTCGGCTGAGCCGGGTGCGTCGGGCGCCGCCCCGGCGCGGGCGGCGGCCGCCGTCGAGCCGGCCCCGGCCGAATCCGATGCCTCGTTCAACCTCGACGACTTCAGCCCCTTCGAGGAGGTGGCCCCCGAGGCCGCCGCGTCCGAGGGGGAGGAGGCGGCCTGGGACGCCCAGAACGGATCGGGGACCGACGAGGACGTGTGGGACCTGTCCGATTTCGAGCCCGCGACCGAGGCGGCCGCCGACCCGGGCGCTCCCGGCATCGAGGGCGAAGCGACCTTCGACTTCTCGGAGGGCGAGCCGACCGAAGCGGCCGCCGAGGCGAACGCGTTCGGGGACGACGACCCGCTCGCCGCGCCGGACCTCCTCGAGCCGCTCGCGGAGGACGAGGGCTTCGGCTCGACCGACGACGGCTTCGGCGGCAACGGCGAGCTGGCGGCGGAGTTCATGGAGGCGGCCGAGGCGGCGCCCGACGAGGAGGCCTTCGCCGCGGATCCGGAGGTCGCCGAGGTCGGCGAGGGGGCCGATTTCGCCGAGGTCGCCGAGGCTGCCGAGGTCGGCGAGGGGGCCGACTTCGCCGAGGTCGCCGAGGCCGCCGAAGTCGCCGACGGCGCCGACCTCACCGAGGTCGCCGACGGCGCCGACCTCACCGAGGTCGCCGACGACTCGATGGCGTTCGCCGACGACTCGGTGGAGCTGACCGAACTCGAGGAGGTCCCCGCCGACGAGGTCCTCGAGACCGAGGCGCTCGAGGCCGTCGAGGAGGACCCGCTCGCCGCCGCGCCGGAGGCCGAGCAGGACGGCGTGCTCGTCCCGGCCGACGGCGCCGACGACTGGCAGGTCGAGTCGGTGGCGCAGGTGGGAGCCGCCCCGGTCGCCATGGGGGCGCTCGCCGGCCGCATCAAGGCGGCGGCCGAGGGGCTGTCGGCCGACCTGGAGGCCGCCGGCGTCACGCTGCCGCCGGCCCGCATCGAGGCCATCGTCACGCGGGTCGCGCGGGAGGTGATCGAGTCGGTCGCCTGGGAGGTCGTCCCCGACCTCTGCGAGCAGCTCATCACCGCCGAGATCCGGAAGATCACCGGCAAGTAGCCGAGCGTCGGGCTCGCCGATCCCTCGCGGCCTGCGGGCGCCGGGCGGGTGGAGGCGGGGGCCGGATCGGGCGACCTGCGCGGCGCGGCCGCACGCCGCCGCCCGGCGCGCCTCTGCTAGAATTCCCGGTCATGCCCGAGAAGACCGGATCCGTGCAGGAACGCCCAGGCACGGCGCTGCCGAAGGCGCTCGAGCCGGCGCGCATCGAGGCGCGCTGGTACCAGGCCTGGCTCGACCGCGGGGCCTTCACCGCCGACGCCCGATCGCCGAAGCCGCCCTTCTGCATCGTCATCCCGCCGCCCAACGTCACCGGCTCGCTCCACATGGGGCACGCCTTCAACAACACCCTCCAGGACATCGTCATCCGCTACAAGCGGATGGACGGGTTCGAGGCGTTGTGGGTCCCTGGCACGGACCACGCCGGCATCGCCACGCAGAACGTCGTCGAGCGGCAGCTCGCGGCGAAGGGGCTCTCCCGCCACGACCTCGGCCGCGAGGCCTTCGTCGAGCGCGTCTGGGCCTGGAAGGCGGAGTCGGGCGGGACGATCATCAAGCAGCTCCGCCGGCTCGGCGCCTCCTGCGACTGGACGCGCGAGCGCTTCACGATGGACGAAGGGCTCTCGCGCGCCGTGCGCGAGGTCTTCGTCCGCCTCTACCACGACGGGCTCATCTACCGCGGGGGCTACATCGTCAACTGGTGCCCGAAGGACGAGACGGCGATCTCCGACCTCGAGGTCGAGTACGAGGAGACGCAGGGGGCCCTCTACCACATCCGCTACCCCCTCGTGGGGGGCGCGCCGGGCGAGGGGCCGGTCGTCGCCACGACGCGCCCCGAGACGATGTTCGGCGACACGGCGGTGGCGGTCCACCCCGAGGACGAGCGCTACCGCGACCTCGTGGGGCGCGAGGTCGAGCTGCCGCTGGCCGGCCGGCGCATCCCGGTCGTCGCCGATGCCTACGTCGACCGCGAGTTCGGCTCGGGCGCGCTCAAGGTGACGCCCGCCCACGACCCGAACGACTTCGAGATCGGCCGCCGGCACGGCCTGCCGCAGGTGGTGGCGCTCGACACACACGCGAGGATGACCGAGGCGGCCGGCCGGTACCAGGGGCTCGACCGGTACGAGGCGAGGAAGCGGATCGTGGCCGACCTCGAGGCGGCGGGGCTCCTGGTGAAGACCGAGCCGCACCAGCACGCCGTCGGCCGCTGCTATCGCTGCCGCACGGTCATCGAGCCGATGGTCTCGACGCAGTGGTTCGTCAGGATCAAGCCGCTCGCCGAGCCGGCCATCGCCGCCGTGCGCGAGGGCCGCATCCGGATCATCCCCGAGCAGTGGGAGACCACGTACTTCAACTGGATGGAGAACATCCGCGACTGGACCATCTCGCGGCAGATCTGGTGGGGGCACAGGATCCCGGCCTGGTTCTGCGACACGTGCGACGACATCGTCGTGGCGGTCGACACGCCGACCACCTGCAAGAACGGCCACGCGACGCTCCGCCAGGAAACCGACGTCCTCGACACCTGGTTCTCGTCGGCGCTCTGGCCGTTCTCGACGCTGGGGTGGCCCGACCGGACGCCCGACCTCGAGAAGTTCTACCCGACCTCGCTCCTCGTCACCGGGTTCGACATCCTCTTCTTCTGGGTGGCCCGGATGATCATGATGGGGCTCCGGTTCATGGGGCGCGAGCCGTTCCGCGACGTCTACATCCACGCCCTCGTGCGCGACGCCGAGGGGCAGAAGATGTCGAAGTCGAAGGGCAACGTCATCGACCCGCTCGTGATGGTCGACAAGTACGGGGCCGACGCCTTCCGGTTCACCCTCACCGCCCTCGCGGCCCAGGGCCGCGACGTCAAGCTCGCGGAGGAGCGGATCGCCGGCTACCGGAACTTCATCAACAAGATCTGGAACGCGGCCAGGTTCGTGTTGATGAACGTCGACCCGGGCGCCACGGTCGGCCGCGTGGCCGACCTCCCGAGGGAGACGCTCGACCTCGCCGACCGCTGGATCCTCTCGCGCGCGGCGCGTACCGTGGAGGCGGTGCGGGCGCACCTCGACGCCTACCGCTTCAACGACGCGGCGGCGGCCATCTACGACTTCCTCTGGCACGAGTACTGCGACTGGTACATCGAGCTGTCCAAAGTCGACCTGTCGCCCGGGGCCGATCCGGCCGCGCGCGCAAGGCGCCAGGCGGTCCTGGTCGAGGTGCTCCGCGAGGCGCTGGCGCTGCTCCACCCGATCGCGCCGTTCGTCACCGAGGAGATCTGGCACGCGCTGCCCCGCCGGCCGGGAGACGCGGAGATGCTCGTGACGGCCCCCTTCCCGAGGCCCGACCCGGCTCGGATCGACGCGGCGGCCGAGGACGAGATGGACTTCGTCCAGGCGGTGATCGTGGCGGCGCGGCGCATCCGCGGCACCTACAACCTGCCGCCGGCCAGGCGGATCGCGCCGTTCGTCCGCTTCGGGGCGGCGGACGGCGACGGGACGCGGCGGCGGGCGCTCCTCGAGTCGCTCGCGCGCACCTACATCGAGCCGCTCGCCAACGCCGAGGTGACCATCACCGGGCCCGGCACGGCGCCGCCGCGCTGGGCCGCGGCCGAGGTGGTGCGCGGGGTCGAGGTGCTCGTGGAGGTCGGGGAGGCGGCCATCCGCGAGGAGGCGGCGCGTCTCGAGAAGGAACTCGCGCGCGTCGAGGGGCTCGCCGCCGGCACCCGCGCCAAGCTCGCGAAGGCGGACTTCGTGGCGCGGGCGCCCGAGGAGGTCGTCGAGAAGGAGCGGGCCAAGCTCGCCGCCTACGAGGCCGACGCTCGCGCGCTCGCCGACAACCTGGCGCGCGTGCGCGCCGTGATCGCAGGGGCCTAGGACCGCCCGTGCTCACCCGCGACGCCGTCGAGCGCGGCCTCGCCACGCGGGTCGTCGGCCGGCCGCTCGAGGTGCACGGCGCCGTCGGGTCGACGAACGACCTGGTGCGCGAGGCGGCGCGGGCCGGCGCGCCCGAGGGGCTCGCGGTCCTCGCCGACGCGCAGACGGCGGGGCGCGGCCGGCTCGGTCGCCCCTGGGTTTCGCCGGCCGGCGTGAACGTCTACCTGTCGGTGCTCCTGCGTCCCGACCTGCCGGCGCCCGCCGCGCCCCGACTCACGCTCCTCGGCGGGGTGGCCGTGGCCACGACGGCGCTCGCCTTCGGGCTCGTGCCGACCCTCAAGTGGCCGAACGACCTCCTCCTCGGCGGTCGCAAAGCCGCCGGCGTGCTGGCCGATCTCGAGACCGATCGGGAGGGGCGGATCGAGCACCTCGTCCTCGGCGTCGGCGTCAACGTGAACCTCGACCCGTCGAGCCTGCCGGCCGACCTCGCGCCGCTCGCGACCTCCTTCGCGGCGGAACTCGGCCGCGAGGTGGACCGCGCGGTCGTCGCGCGGCACCTCCTCGAGGCGCTCGACGCCTGGGTCGACCGTGCCCGGCGCGACGGCTTCGAGCCGGTCCGCGAGGCGTGGCTCAGGCTCTCGGGGCTCCCCGGCACGCGGGTCGCGGTGGCGGTCGGCGGCCCGGGGGCGAACGCAGAGGTGGTGGAGGGGGTGGCGATCGGCCTCGGCGACGACGGCGCGCTGCTCCTCGAGACGCCGTCCGGCCGGCGGACCGTCGTGTCGGGCGAGGTGACCGTCCTCAAGAGGTAGGCGACGATGCTCCTGGCCATGGACGTCGGCAACACCAACATCGCCATCGGCCTGTACGACGGCGATCGGCTGCGCCACCAGTGGCGGCTCGCCACGCACAAGGAGCGCACGCCGGACGAGTACGCGATCACCGTGCTCCAGTGCTTCGCGCTGGAGGGGGTGGCGCCGTCGGCGGTCAGCGCGGCGGTGCTCGCCTCCGTCGTGCCGCCGCTCACCCCGACGTTCGTCGACCTCTGCCGCGTCCGGTTCGGCACGGCGCCGCTCGTCGTCGGCCCGGACACCGACACCGGCATCACGATCCGCTACGAGAACCCGTCCGACGTCGGGGCCGACCGCATCGTCAACGCCGTCGCCGCGCACACGCGCTTCAAGCGCGCCGCGATCGTCGTCGACTTCGGCACGGCGACGACCTTCGACTACGTGACGGCAAACGGCGAGTACCTCGGCGGCGCGATCGCGCCCGGCATCGGGATCGCGGCCGAGGCGCTCGTGCAACGGACGTCGCGGCTCCCCCGGATCGAGATCACCAGGCCGCCGTCGGTCATCGGCCGCACGACGAACGTCGCGATGCAGGCCGGCCTGGTGTTCGGCTACGCCGGCCTCGTGGACGAGATCGTCACCCGGATGGCCCGCGAGACCGGGTCGGACCCGGCCGTCGTGGCCACCGGCGGCCTGGCCGGGCTCATCGCCCCGGAAACCCGAACCATCAAGGAAATCGACGAGTTCCTCACCCTTGACGGCCTGCGGCTCATCCATGCCCGCCAGGGGCACCGGGCGGCTTGACACCCCCGGGACCCTCTGATATACCCCGCCGGCGCTCGGCCCCCCGCTGACCTCCGCACGAGACCCCGGTCGGCGGGTGGCCGCCGCCCGTGGGGGCGTCGGTGAACGGAGTCGATCACAAGGAGCTGTTCGAGCGGGGTCGGCGGCTCATGCAGGACGGCCGCCACCGCGAGGCGCTCGCCTGTTTCGAGGAGGCGCTGAGGCTCGAGCCGGGGGATGCGGCGGCGCTGTCGCACCGGGGGCTCTGTCTCGCCCTGTACGAGGGACGGAACGAGGAGGGGATCGCCGACTGCCGTCGCGCGGTCGACCTCGAGTTCTACCGGGCGGACCATTACCTGAACCTCGGCAGGGTGATGCTGTCGGCCGGTCGCAAGCGCGAGGCCGTACAGGCCTTCCGGCAGGGCCGCACGGTCGATCCGCAGCACCCCGCGATCCTGCGGGAACTCCAGGCGCTCGGCATCCGTCGCCAGCCGGTTCTGCGCTGGCTGCCGCGCAGCCACTTCCTCAACCGCCACCTGGGCCGTCTGCGCGCGAGGCTCGGAGGTCTCTGGTCGTGAACGGTACGCCGGGCGAGTCCCCCAAGCCGCTCCTCTCGCCCGCCGCGCTCGCCGTGGTCCGGCCCGACGCGCCCAGGGCGTCGCGGCTCGCGGCCGCACGGGGCGAGGCGCCCCTCGGCGCGGCCGACCGGCTCGCCGCGCTGGCCGTCCTGGCCGCCGACCGCGATCCGGCGGTCCGCGAGGCGGCGCGCGACCGCCTCGCCCGCGGTCCCGTGGCGCCGCTCCTCGAGGGCGTCACCCCGGACACCGACCCTCGCATCCTCGACATCCTCGCCCGCGTCCGCGGCGCCGACCCGGCGGTGGCCGATCGGCTGCTCCGGCATCCGCGGGTGCCCGACACCGCGCTGGCGCGGCTCGCCGTCGCGCGGCCGGCGGCGCTCCTCGCCGCCGTGCAGGACCGCGCGATCCCGCGGCCGCATCGGGCCCGCATCGCGAGCGCCATGGCGCGGGCGGAGGCGGCGGGGGCGACCCCTTCAGCCGAGGCGGGCGCCACATCGTCGTCGCCGGCACGGCCTTCCCAGAACGCACCGCAGAGTCCGTCGCCTGTGCCGTCGGAGGCGGCGGCACCGCCCGCATCGTCGCCGGCACGGCCTTCCCAGGACGCACCGCACGGTTCGTCGCCGGCACCGTCGGGGACCGGCGCGCCGGCCGATCCGGCACGGCCGAGCGGGGACGCGCCGCAGGGGGGAGACCTCTCCGAGGCCGAGGCCGAGGCGCTCGTGGCGCGCCTCGCCGCGGGAGAGGACGCGGGCGTCCGCTTCGACCCTGCCCTCACGGAGGAGTCCGGCCGGGCGCTCGACGAGGGCTCGCCGCAGCACGAGAGCGTCTACAAGCAGATCCTCCAGATGAACGTGTCGCAGAAGATCCAGCTCGCCTTCAAGGGCAACAAGGAGGC
>DATCKS010000109.1:0-1632 GCA_036562265.1 Thermodesulfobacteriota bacterium
GTCGCGCGGCGAGGAGCCCGCCGAGGGAATGCCCGACGACGTCGACGCGGGCAAGCCCGAGGCGGTCGAGCAACTCGGCCAGGAACCGGGCGAAGCCGCCGATGGACGGGTCGGCCAGGCCCTGAAGCCCGTGCACGAGGAGGAGAGGCGCACGGCCGCCAGGCCGGGGCCCCGCTGCGAGGACCCGGGCCGGCGCGCCGCCCACCTCGAGGACCCGCTCCTCGATCGCCATCCCGTCCCCGTCATTCAGGACCCGGGCCACGACGCCGGCGCGGCCGGAAGCTGCGCCCCGTCCGCCGGGCCACCCCGTCGCGGTCCGGCCGGACCTGCCGCCCGAGCAGACGCCCGGCCAGCATCCCCCATGCCGGCCCGACCGATCACCGCGGACCGGCTCGTCTCTCGCACGGTCGAGCGCATCTTCGGGAACCGGCAGCCTGACGCACCGCAACAGGGACGCTCAGACGACGCGGCGCCCCGCTGCACCGGCGGCCGTACGGTCCTCGGCGCGCTGGGCACGCTTGGGAGAGAGAGATGGCAGTTGCGAGCGCTCCGCCGTATCGCGCGTACCGCCCGCGCCCGTTCACGAGAGACGAGCGAGACCGCGTGACCGTGCTCTTCGGCGGTCTACACTGGAGAGCCGAGCGGGTGCTCGAAGCGGTCTTCGAGAACCTCGGGTACCGGGCACGGGCCCTTCCCGCGGCAGCCAAGGACGACCTCCTCGCGGGACGCGAGGCGGCCGACATCGGACAGTGCTGCCCGACGAGCTTCACGACCGGCAACCTCGTGAACTTCCTCCGGCGGGAGGCCGCGCGCATCGGGAGCGACTCGGTGGTCCGCGACTACGTCTACCTGACCGCCGGCGCCTGCGGCGCCTGCCGCTTCGGTCAGTACCACCAGAGCTACGAACTCGCGCTGCGCAACACCGGCCTCGAGGCGTTCCGGCTCTTCCTGATGGCCCAGGACGACCTCGACCAGGGCGCCGAGGCCACCGGAGGGGGCCTCGACATCAACATGCCCTTCACCATGGGCGTCCTCTGGGCGATCCTCTGCACCGACGTGCTCCAGGACCTGGAGTACCAGACGCGCCCCTACGAGGTCGAGGCGGGCCGGACGGACCGGGTCGTCGCCGAGAGCGTCGACCTCCTCTGCGAGGCCTTCCGCAAGCGACCGCACCGCGGCAAGAAGTGGGGCGCGGTCGCGTGGCACCTCACCACCGGCTACTTCGTGTCGGTGTTGCGCGAGATCCGCCGGCGCTTCGACGCGATCGAGGTGGACCGGCTCCGGGTGAAGCCGGTCGTCAAGATCACCGGCGAGTTCTACCTGCAGACGGTCGAGGGGGAGCCCAACCACAACATCCACCGCTGGCTCGAGGCCGAGGGGGCCGAGGTCCACCCGGCGGCGATCACGGTCTGGCTCGACTACATCCTCCGGACGTACGTGCAGTACTTCGAGGACCGGATCGGCATCGACCGGCACGCGCGCCTCAAGGCTGCGACCGGACGGGCGCTGCAGCGCCTCCTGCGCGCCGCGTACGACCGGCTGCGCCGCGCGCTCGGCGGTCTGCCGCACGAGCTGCCGGACCAGTACGAGCTGCGGCGCCTCGCCGCGCCGTACTTCCACAGCCGGCTCTCC
>DATCKS010000110.1:0-2707 GCA_036562265.1 Thermodesulfobacteriota bacterium
GCATCAACTCGTCGCGGCGCGCGGGGTCCAGGTCGCGGAAGCCGAGGTCGTCCATCATGAAGCCGAGGCTCTCGGCAAAGGCCATCGCCTCGTTCATGACCTCGTCGAAGCGCGACTGCGGGACCCGCCCCCCGTCGTACCGGTAGAAGGCCCCCTTGTTGCTCTCGACGCAATGGAGGTAGATGGAGAAGCTGACCTCGTCTACGCCGTCGCGGTAGGCGCAGATGTAGGCGCGGGTCGGTTCGACCGGCATGTCGGCCGCCACGACCATGGGCGCGTTGAGCGAGGCCACGAGGGCGAGGACCTTGTCGGGCGAAAGCGGGAGAGACTGCCGCTCGCTGTCGATCTCGAACATGGGGCCTCGCACCTGTCGGACGCCGCGGCGGCCCGCCGGCCCGTGTCGACGTCAGACCAGGTTTCTCAGCAAATTCAAGCGCCTACGCGGTTCGAGGCGCGGACGATATCACAGGGGCGTTCCGGCTGTCAATGGACGACTGCGGACGACGGCCCAGGGCGCCCACGGGGGGAGCGCATGGCCAGGATACTCGTGGTGGACGACGACGAGTCGATCCGCCTCCTCTACAAAGAGGAGTTGCAGCAGGAGGGACACGAGGTGATCACGGCGGCCACGGCGGCGGAGGGGCTCGCGCTCGTGGAGTCGGCCCGGCCCGACCTCGTCACGCTCGACATCAAGATGCCGGGCCAGGACGGCCTGACCGCTCTTCGGGAGTTCAAGGCCCGGTACCGGAACCTGCCCGTCATCATGTGCACCGCCTACGGGTCGTTCAAGAAGGCCTACGCCTCGATCGCCTCGGACGCCTACGTGGTGAAGTCGGCCGACACGACCGAACTCAAGAACGCGGTGAGCCGCGTCCTCTCGGGCCGCCGCTAGCACCCTCGCGCGCGCCTGGCGCGCCGGGTCCGGCCGGCCGAAACGCCCCTACCCCAGCGCCTCGAACGAGCAGAGCCGCCGGAAGGCCTCGTAGCGGGCGCTGATGTCGCCAGGCGCGAGCGCCTTCAGCCGGTCGAGGCTGAACGCCTCGACGTTGAAGGAGGCCATCACCCCGCCCGCCACGATGGCCCTGCGCAGGGTCGGCTCGTCGAGCCGCCCCTCCCGTGCGAGGAAGCCGAGGACCCCCCCGGCGAAGGTGTCCCCCGCGCCGGTCGGGTCGAAGACCGCCTCGAGCAGGTAGCCGGGCGCCGCGAAGACCCCCTCGCCGTGGAACATGAGGGCGCCGTACTCGCCCCGCTTGACGATCAGGATCTTCGGGCCCATGGCACGGATCGCCCTGGCGGCCTTCACGAGGTTCGCCTCGCCGGCGAGCTGGCGGGCCTCCGCCTCGTTGATCAGGAGCAGGTCGACCCTGGCGAGCACCCGCCTGAGCGCGTCGAGCTTGCCCGAGATCCAGAAGTTCATCGTGTCGGCGGCGACGAGCCTCGGCGACCGAACCTGGTCGAGCACGTCGGCCTGCAGATCCGGGTCGATGTTGCCGAGGAAGACGTAGGGGGTGTCCCGGAAGGCCTCCGGCAGCTCGGGCTTGAAGTCGGCGAAGACGTTGAGCTGCGTGTCGAGCGTCGTGGCCTCGTTGAGGTCGAAGCCGTAGCGGCCGACCCACCTGAAGGTCCGGCCCGGTTTGCGCACGAGCCCGGACAGGTCCACCGGCCGGCCGTCGAGGAACGCCAGCGCGTCGGGCGGGAAGTCGTCCCCCACCACCCCGACGACCCGCACCGGCGCGAAGTACGACGCCGACGTCGAGAAGTAGACGGCCGAGCCGCCGAGGACCTCGTGGGCCTTCCCGAACGGGGTCTCGACGGAGTCGAAGGCGACCGAGCCGACCGCGAGGATGGGCGCCGCAGAGGTCATCGCTCACTCCCCTCCGAGATACGGATCGAGGAAGAGCGCGAGGTCCCGCCGCGTCTCGAACGGGATCAGGTGGCGCTGCGTCATGACGGCGTTCTTGAGCGCCGTCGGGCACGCGCAGTCGCGCCGGCCCGACACGCGCGTCACCGTCTCGGCGATGATCCGCTTCGCGGCGGCGACGTTCTTCATGAGGACGGCGATCACCGCCTCGACGGTGACGTCCTCCTCCTCCTCGTGCCAGCAGTCGTAGTCGGTCACGAGGGCCATCGTGGCGTAGCAGAGCTCCGCCTCGCGCGCGAGCCTCGCCTCGGGGAGGTTCGTCATGCCGATGACGTCGACGCCCCACTGCCGGAAGATGCGCGATTCGGCCCTGGTCGAGAACTGGGGCCCCTCGATGCAGATGTAGGTCCCGCCCCGGTGGACCCTGACGCCCCCCGCGGCCACGGCCCCGTCGTAGAGGGTGCCGGCCAGGACCGGGCAGACCGGGTCGGCGAAGCCGATGTGTCCGACGACGCCCTTGCCGAAGAAGGTCGCGGGGCGGTCCTTGGTCCGGTCGAAGAACTGGTCGACGATGACGATGTCGCCCGGGTGGATGTCCTCCCGCATCGACCCCACGGCCGACACCGAGATGACGTGCGTCGCGCCGAGCTTGCGCATCCCCCAGATGTTGGCCCGGAACGGCAGCTCGGACGGCAAGAGCCGGTGGCCGCGGCCGTGGCGGGGCAGGAAGAGGAGCCGCACGCCGCGGTACGTGCCGGTGATGAAGGCGTCCGACGGCGGCCCGAAGGGGGTGTCGAGCCGGATCTCCTCCCGCCCCTCGAGGCCCTCGAGGTCGTAGAGACCGCT
>DATCKS010000112.1:0-2818 GCA_036562265.1 Thermodesulfobacteriota bacterium
AGCCTATTCAGTATATGGATAGTCCGTCCAACATATTGGACACAGCACGCGGGCGCCGCAGCGCGAGGAGGGGGTCGCGAGGCGCGCAGCGGGTCGCCGCGCCTCCCGGGCGCGGCTACGGGCGGGTGATCGACGTGCTCGAGCTCCTGGCGTCGGACGGCGCCGGGCTCACCGGCTCGGAGATGAGCCGACGGCTCGCGCTCCCCAAGAGCACCGCCTTCCTGTTGCTCCAGCACCTCGTGGAGCGCGGGATCGTCTCGCTCGACCCGGCGACGCGCCGGTACCGCATCGGTCCGGCGCTCGTGCAGCTCGCCTTCCAGATCACGACGAGCATCGATCTTGTGCGGGTGGCCCGCCCCTACCTCGAGCGCCTGTCCCGCGAGACGACCGACGACGTCTACCTCGGCATCCGGCACGGCACCCGCTTCATCTACGTCGACAAGCTCGAGGGGACGCAGTCCATCAGGCTGAACATGCGGCTGGGCCAGCCGCGCCCCCTGCACTCCACGGCCGTCGGCAAGCTCCTGCTCGCGTTCGGGCCGCCCGAACTGCTCGATCAGGTCATCGCCGAGCGCGGGCTGCCGAGGATGACGCCGGCGACGATCACGGACCCCGGGCGGCTGCGCGAGGAGCTCGAGCGGATCCGGCAGCAGGGCTACTCGATCAGCGAGGCGGAGAACGTCGAGGGCGTCTACGGGTTCGCCGCGCCGGTGCGCGGCCACGACGGCGACGTGGTGGCGGCCATCCACATCTCCACGCTCGAGGCGCGCGCGTCGACGCAGCGCGAGTTCCTGATCGAGCGCATGTGCGCGCTGGCGCGCGAGCTGAGCCGCGATATCGGCGGGACCGACGGGTCGGGGAGCGGCCCGTCCCGGAGAGGGCACTGACGAGCCGGAACTGGCGAGGAGGAGCGTGATGGAGGGCGAGAGCTTCGGGTTCATCGGTGTCGGGCGGATGGGTTCGCCCATGGCGACGCGGCTACTCGACGCGGGTCGCCGGCTCTGGGTGTTCGACCGCGACGAGCGGGCCATCGAGAGGCTGGTGAGTCGCGGCGCGCGACCGGCGCGCTCGGCGTCGGAGGTCGCCTCGGAGGCCGAGACGGTCTTCCTCAGCCTGCCGACCCCCGACATCGTCCGGGACGTCGCGCTGGGCGCCGGCGGCGTGGCCGAGGGCACGAAGGTGAAGCGAGTCGTCGACTTCTCGACGACGGGGCCTCGCGTCGCCGTGGCCGTGGCGAAGGCGCTCGCCGAGCGTGGGATGACGTACGTCGACGCGCCGGTGAGCGGCGGAATCGCCGGCGCGCGCAACGGCACCCTGGCGGTCATGGTGTCCTGCCCGAAGGCGGTCTTCGGCGAGATCGAACCGGTCCTCAAGACCTTCGGGAAGGTCTTCTTCGTCGGCGAGGGGGCGGGCCAGGGGCAGACCATGAAGCTCGCCAACAACCTCCTGGCCGCTGCCGCGATCGCCGTGAGCTCCGAGGCGATCGTGATGGGGGTGAAGGCCGGCCTCGACCCGAAGATGATGCTCGAGGTCCTCAACGTCAGCACCGGCCGCAACACCGCCACGCTGGACAAGTTCCCCCGATCGGTGCTGCCGAGGACGTTCGACTTCGGGTTCGCCACCGGCCTCTCCTACAAGGACGTCCGCCTCTGCGTCGACGAGGCCGAGGCGCTCGGCGTGCCGATGATCGTCGGCAGCGCCGTGCGGCAGTTCCTCGCGGTGACGAACGCGCGCTTCGGCCCGGACTCGGACTTCACCTCCATGGTGAAGGTCGTCGAGGAGTGGGCGGGGGTGGAAGTCCGCGGATAGCGAGGTCGACGTCGGATGCCGGAGCCTCTGACGATGCGACTCGTACGCGCCGCCCTGGCGACATCGCGGGACGACCTGCCCGCCGCGGTCGTCGAGAAGGCGAAGATCTGCCTGCTCGACTTCCTCGGCTCCGCCTTCGAGGCGCGTGACCTCCCCTGGAGCCGGCAGGCGATCGCGCTCGCGGCGGCCACGACGGGCGGGGCGACCGTCATCGGCGCGCCCTGCCGCGTACCGCACGCAGAGGCCGCCTTCGCCAACGGTGTGCTCGGGCATGGTCTCGTGCGCGAGGACATGCACGCGGGAAGCGTCAGTCACCTCGGCGTGGTCGTCCTGCCGACGCTCCTCGCCCTGGCCGAGTTGCACCGGGTCGACGGGCGCGAGTTCGTCGCTGCGACCGCCGTCGGCTACGAGGTCGGCGCGCGGATCGGCCGGGCCCTGATCGACCCGGACGTGGCGCGGCGCCTCCGGCCGACCGGCATCACCGGCCCGCTTGCCGGCACGGCCGCCGGCGCGCGACTCCTCCGTCTCGGCACCGATGCCGCGGCGAGCGCCCTGGCGCTCGCCGCCAACACCGTCGCCGGGCTGAATGAATGGGCGCACACCGGCGGCAGCGAGATGTTCTTCCACCCCGGGTTCGCCGCCCGCAACGCCGTGACGGCCGTCCGTCTGGCCGAACTGGGCGCCTACGGGTCGCCGACGGCGCTCGACGGCGAGGCCGGCCTGTTCGCCGCGTTCGGCAAGGCGAAGGCGGCGGCGGACGTGGCGCTCTTCGACGGGCCGCCGGAGATCCTCGCCGTGTACCAGAAGCCGGCGCCCGCCTGCAACTTCGCGCAGACCGCCTGTCAGGCGGCGCTCCGTCTCGCGCGGGACCTCGACGGCTCGCCCGACGCGATCGCCGCCGTCACCGTCCGCGTGCCGCACGCGGCAGCCGCGTATCCCGGCTGCGACTTCAAAGGCCCCTTCGCGCGGCGGCTCCAGGCGAAGATGAGCATCCAGTACAACGTGGCGG